>PLZT01000198.1 GCA_003152255.1 Methylocystaceae bacterium
GCGGCGATCGCCTGGGCGGCGAGCGGCATGGCTTGGGCGGGGATATGCACGGGCTTCATCTGGCCGCGCCCGCGCGCCGTGGCGGCGTGGACGAAGGACAGATCGACGATCGCGGAGGCGACATCGGGAAAAACCCTGGCGCTTTCCAAAAGATGCACGGCCCCGGCGGCGGCGGCGTAGGCGCCCTTGCGATATGCGCCGGTGCGCGGCCAGCCCTCGCGCGGCGCGACGAGACGCAGATCGGAAAGGCCGAAATTGGCCATCGCGCGCGCGCACATGCCGATGTTAACCGCGAGCTGCGGGCGCACCAGAATGATCGCCGGCCCGCCTTCGAGCTTGGGCTTGGTGTGGTCGGTGCCTGCGCCGGTCATTGGAGCGGGTCGCCCGGGTTTGTCGTTCGCGACCGACCGCCCTCATCCGACCTCGCTTCGCGAGGCCACCTTCTCCCACAAGTGGGAGAAGGAGGGGCGCGGCAAGATTCAACCTCAATTACGTAAACAGCACGGGCGCTCCCTTCTCCCACTTGTGGGAGAAGGTGGCCCGGCGCAGCCGGGTCGGATGAGGGCTCGGCGACCAACAACATTTGTCCGTGACTTCTCACTGCTTCTCCGCTCGCTCCAGATTGAGCGCCAGCAGTTTCGCCAGCGCGTCCTCGGTGGAAATATCCTCCGGCCAGCCATAGGCCGAAGCCACCGCGCGGTCGAGTTCGGCGTGCGCGCTGTCCAGCCAACTCGGGCGCTCGTTGTAGAGATTGGTCAGCGTGCGAGTCTTTAGCTTCGCGGCGGCCTCGGCGGTTTTGGGCAGGATGCGGTCGGGATATCCCGGCGCGACCTCGGGAACGATGTCGACGAGATCGGGCGGATTGAGCCGGGCGCGTCGCAGATCGTCGAGCTTCTTCGCTGCTTTCGCGATGCGTTTCGCACCGGGGTCGTCGGCGTGGTTTTTGGCGGGGATGTTGGGCGTGAGCCCTTCCGGGAAGGGGAATGTTTCGAAAGTGGTGGTCGGGGTGTAGCGCGGGCGGTCTTCCAGCGATGTGCCGAGCCGTAGCGACCAAGCTTCGTGAAAGCGGGAGTGCAGGATGCCGAAGGTCGTGTCGTCGTCGCGGGCGATGGCGATGTTCGCACTATCTGGTTCAACGATCGCCGCAAGCCAACTAAAAAGCCGATGCTTGGCGACTCTTGGCGTCACGATGTAGCGGTTCATTTTGCCCGTAATTGCCGCCCACATTTCCGGACGCGGTCGCTCGTGTCGCCACCAGCTCTTCGCGTAACCGCGAGATTGCTGCGCCACTCGCTCCGAGCGTACATCGGAGATTAAAAACGCGAACGGCTCCTCATACAGCGCGGCCTCCTCCTCACTCATTTCAACGCCAAAATCGATAATCCACATGTCGCGCGGGCGTCGCGTCACGTCGAGACCATTGACCCAGGGACGCAGCACGTCGGTGTTGGGGCGACCGTTGGGATTGAGCGGCGCTTGCAGCCAGCTTCGCGCGAGCGCGCCCGGAATGTCGAAGGCTCCGCCCTTGGTGTCGCCCATGAAGGCGACGCCTTCGTTCTCGGCGAGGCGCTTCGCCAGCGTAACGTCGAAACCCCGCGCGGAAAGGTCCGCATTGATCGTCGTCGTCGGGACGCCATCCAAATGTTTCGCGCTCTCGGCCTCGGCAAAGCACACGATGCTCACCCGCACCGCCGCGCCTTCGACCGTCCAGCCCTCGTCGCCAAAAGCCTCGAAAATCGCGCCGGCGTTCGCGATGGGCTCCAGCACGCGGCGATTGGCGCCGCCGCGTATCGAATTGGTCGAGACCAGTCCGACGCGCCTCGCCCGACCCGCGACAATGGCCGCCCAAGCCTTGGCGAACCAATAGCAGACGAGATCGGCCTCGGCGGGCACGCGCGCCTCATAGGTCCGAAACAGCGTCTCGACATAGGCGTCGCCAAGATTCTTGCGCAGCAGCTTGCCGCCCAAAAACGGCGGGTTTCCCACGATGAAATCCGCCTCCGGCCATTCCGCTTCGCTCCCGTCCTCGTTCAAAATGGCGTCGCGCCGCTCGATCGAGTCGAGCTTGCGCAGGATCGGCTGGGGACGGCTGTAGATCGCGTTTTTGATCGACCATTGAATGTCGCCGATCCAGATGGTCGTGCGCGCCAGTTCGGCGGCGAAGGGGTTTATCTCGATCCCGTGAAGAATCTCCGGCCCGACGCGGGTCGTGGGGCGCCCGAGGTCGAGCGTCTCGCAATCGTTGATGGCGCGATATTCGATGTCCTTGACGCCCTGCAAGGCGAGATAAAGAAAATTCCCCGAGCCGCAGGCGGGGTCCAAAATGCGCAGCCGCGTCAGCGAATCGATGAAGGCGTCGCGCAAGCCTTCCGCCTTTACGCGCGCGCTGGCGATCTTCTTGTCATGCGCGCTTTGGCCGGCTTTGCCCGCGGGCGCGGCCTCCGTGGCGGGGCGCATGATCCGCTGGATTTTTGCAAACTCCTCGGCCCATCGCGCCCGCAGCGGGCGCAGCACGACGGGATCGACGATCATCATGATTTTTTCGGGATCGGTGTAATGGGCGCCGATCTGCGCGCGCTTGTCGGGATCGAGAAAGCGCTCGAACAACGTGCCGAAGATGGTCGGGTCGATAAGGCTCCAGTCGAGACTGGTCGCCGAATAAAGCAGGCCGAGTTCGGCCGCCTCCAATCCCAGAGGCGCGCGCCCGTCGAATAGCCCGCCGTTGAACCAGGCGATCTCGGTCAAATCGAATTCGCCGCCGCGCTCCATCTCGGCGAATAGTTTCGCGAAATAATCCTTCGACTTTTGCGGGCGCTTTTCGGCGGTCAGCAGCAGCTTTTTCAACAGCCCCTCGGGCAGCAGTTTCACGCTGTCGGCGAAAAAGCAGAACACCAGCTGATTGACGAAATGCGCCACCGCCTCGCGGTCGGGATTGCGATGCTGCAGCGCGTCGGAAATGCTCTGGAATTTCCTGGCCGCCTCGGCGGTGATCATCGCCCGCGTGCGGGTCGGCTTCAGGGCGTCGGGATTATGAAAAACCGCGCGAAGAATATTGAATTTTTCGGGGTCGGCGAGGTCTTCGAGCTCGAAGGAGTATTTCTTCGTCTCCAGATTGGTCCATGTGGTGAGAATCTGGAAGCGGATCGTGTCGCAGACGACGAGCAGAGGCGGGTGCTCCAGCGCGGCGGCGTAGCGCGTTAGCTGGACCATCGCCTCGTCGAGGTTTCGCCGGCGCTTCTTATATTCCCAGGCGAAATAGCCCTTCTTCCAGACGTCCGCCCAGCCGTCGCCGCCGCCCGCGATCGCGGCGCCTTTTTCGAAGGTGAAGTGGTCGCCCTTGGGGTCGTCCTCGGCCGGCGTCGGATGGTCGAACAGCCGGCATAGGTCCAGAAAATGCTCCTGCGCCGCCGCGCGCTCGGTCAGCGCATGGGTTTTCCACTTGCGGATAAAATCTTGCGGCGTCATTGACGGGTGGTCACGAAAGAAAACCGCGCCTCCAGTGCATGGGGCGCAGGGAATCATTCAGCCGCCCGCCGCGATCTTCCTTCATCTCGCGAGCGAGCGCAAAGCCGAGGGGATTCACACCCGCTTCGTCATCGGCACATAGTCGCGCTGGACTTCGCCGGTGTAGAGCTGGCGCGGGCGGCCGATCTTGGAGCCGGAATCCTCGATCATCTCCTTCCACTGCGCGATCCAGCCCACCGTGCGCGCCAAGGCGAACAGCACGGTGAACATCGTCGTCGGGAAGTTCATCGCCTTCAGCGTGATGCCCGAATAGAAGTCGATGTTGGGATAGAGCTTCTTTTCGATGAAATAATCGTCGTGCAGCGCGATGCGCTCCAGCTCCAGCGCCACGTCGAGCAGCGCGTCCTTGACGCCGAGTTCGTTCAGCACTTCGCGCGTCGTCTGCTGCATGATCTTCGCGCGAGGATCGTAATTCTTGTAGACGCGGTGGCCAAAGCCCATCAGCCGAAACGGATCGTCCTTGTCCTTGGCGCGGGCGATATACAGTGGAATGCGATCGACCGAGCCAATCTCTCCGAGCATTTTGAGCACGGCTTCATTGGCGCCGCCATGCGCCGGCCCCCAAAGCGAGGCGATGCCCGCCGCGATGCAGGCGAAGGGATTGGCGCCCGAGGAGCCGGAAAGGCGCACGGTCGATGTCGACGCGTTCTGCTCGTGGTCGGCGTGAAGGATGAAGATGCGGTCGAGCGCCCGGGCCAGCACCGGATTGACCTTATAATCCTCGCACGGCACCGCGAAGCACATGCGCAGGAAGTTGGACGAATAATCGAGGTCGTTCTTTGGATAAACAAAGGGCTGGCCGACCGAGTATTTATAGGCCATGGCGGCGAGCGTCGGAATCTTGGCGATCATGCGCGTCGAGGCGACCATCCGCTCCGTCGGGTCGGCGATATTGGTCGAGTCGTGATAGAACGCCGACAGCGCGCCAACCGAGGCCACCATGACCGCCATCGGATGCGCGTCGCGGCGGAAGCCTTGGAAGAAGCGGGCCATCTGCTCATGCACCATGGTGTGGCGCGTGATCCGATAGTCGAAATCCGCCTTTTGGGCGCCGGTCGGCAGTTCGCCGTAGAGTAGAAGGTAGCAGGTCTCCAGAAAATCACCGTGCTCGGCGAGCTGCTGAATGGGATAGCCGCGATAGAGCAGAACCCCTTCGTCGCCGTCGATAAAAGTGATTTTCGACTCGCAGCTCGCGGTCGAGGTGAAACCGGGGTCATAGGTGAACATGCCCGTCTCGCTGTAAAGCGAGCGAATGTCCAGGACATCCGGCCCCATCGTGCCCTTTTTGATGGAGAAATCGACCGACTTGTCGGCGACCGTAATGGAACCCTTGGCTTCGGTCATCGCTCCACCTTTCCTGATCTAAGCACGAGAGAGCCCGCCAAGCGCGCTAGCGGGAGACGCGCGAAAGCGTTCTCCCATCGCGGCGCGGCGAAGACGATATTTCCTCTATTTGGCCCCATCGGCGAATTGTGCATTGCACAACGCTATAACAACGCAGCGCCTTGTCAAGCGACGCTAGCAGCCTGTCGGGCTG
>PLZT01000607.1:0-4609 GCA_003152255.1 Methylocystaceae bacterium
CGAGGGCCGGCGCGAAGAGATCCTTCCGTGTGACGCACCAGAGCACTCGGCCCCGCGTCCGGGCGGCAATCCCCGCGGCAAACAGCGCCGCCGCCGCGCCGTCGACCGCGCCATTGCCGTCGCCGGCCACCTCATGCAGGGCGCCGAGCGCCAATCCGCCCTCGGGCAGGCGCCGGTCGATCTCCTTGACGCCGAACGACAACACGGTCCGCCGGCGCGTGACCGCGCCCTCAAGGCGTTGGATACGCTCACGAAGCTCCTCGACAATAGGTGTGGCGATGGACGTGCCCATGTCCCTTTCAGCTCGCTCGGCAAATGATATGTTCTATATCTGTTCGCTTGCGCCAAAGGAGTCAATCGGGCTTTTTTTGGGGGCTGAATGCATGCGGGCCGAGGAAGGTGGGCGCAGGGGCAACCGCAGGCTGTGAATCGGCGTGGGGTTCCGACGCCGATCGGCGCGGGGTCACGCAATATCAGCAGTTGATTTTTCTCTCACGGGAAACGAAGGAGACCATGAGGAAGTGTGGGGCGGTAACGCTGCCTCGACCTGAATGGCGCGGTCTATATTTTCATTGCCCAGCGGGTCTGCCGCGAGGTGAGCCTGCCGACATCCCATTGCCTTTGTGTCCAAGTTCCTACCGCGCATGCTCGTCGAGAAACCGGCGGCACGCGTCGAAATCCTGCTGATAGCCTTCTGGCAGGGCCACTCTCTTGCCGCGCGCGAGGCGTTGCGCGTAAGCGACCATCTTGGCGGTCGGCGCCTGCGAACGAGCGGATCCTTCATCATAGGCGCCGATGGCTGGCGCGGCAGGTTTCCTTGTCGACGACGGCGCCGTCTTCGTTCCGCGACGGGTGCGAACCGGCTTAGAGTCTTCAGGTTTGGCGCGGGTGCCTGCCTGCCTGGCAATGCGTCGTCGCGCTGATCGACGCGCCGGCGCGGAGGTCGTCAGATCGACTGTTCCGCTCGATCGCTTGAGCAATGCGTCGATCAGATCATGTGCGGCGGCGGCAATGCCGTCGATCACCGCGCGAAAGTCGGCCTTCCCGGTGACAACCTCGTCGAGTCGCATCTCCCAAAGTGCCGTGGTCCCGGGGTCGACGAGCGCCGGCGCCGCGCCGCGCAGCAGTTCGAACAGTGGCAGCCCCGCCGGGGTCGGCAGCACCAGCTTGCCGTCCGCGGCCAATAAATTCTGCCGCTTCAGGCCTTTGATGATTTCAGCGCGGGTCGCGGGGGTGCCAATGCCCTTGGCTTCCTTCAATCGTTCGCGCAGGGAGGGATCTTCGACGAAGCGCCAAGCGTTCTGCATGGCGTCCACCAGCGTGCCTTCGTTATAGCGGGGAGGCGGCTGGGTTCTCTTCGCCTCGACCCGCGCGTCGGACAGGATCGCATTCTCGCCATCGCGGAGTGATGGCAGCGTTTGCTCGGCCTCAGCCTCGGCGTCCGGATCGACCGTCTGATAGACCGCCTTCCAGCCGAGCCCCAAGGGAATGCGCCCGACGGCGCGGAACTCCGCCGCGCCGCCGCCGGGAACCGGAACCGTCGTGGTGACGACGGTCTGGCGATATTCGTAGTCGGGCATCACGGCGGCCAGATAGGAGCGGCAGATGAGCGCGAACAGCCGCTTTTCATCCTCGCTCAGTCGCGTCAGCCGGGTTTCCAGGTCGTCCAAAACATTCACGTTGGGCACGACGGCATGATGCGAAACGCCCTCCAGAGCCTTGTCGCAGAAGTGGCCGGATTTGCCGCGACGGATCACCGGCGGGGCGATTTCGAGCTGGGCGAAGCCGCGCAGGCGGGTCAGCGCGGCGACAATCGCCGGCGCGTCGCCGATCTGGTTTTCGGTCAGGTAACGGGCTTCCGCGCGAGGATAGGTGATCAGCTTCTTGCCGTCGCCGTCATACAATTCCTGCGCCACCGATAACGTCTTGTCGGCGGTCCACCCCCAACGCTGGCCGCAGGTCTTCTGCAACGACGGGAGATCGAACAGGCGGGGCGGCGCCTGCCGCTTTTCCTCGATGGAAACGCTGAGCGGCCCATTATGTCCGGCCGCGGCTTTCGCGATCGCCTCGGCGCGCGCGCGTTCCTTGATCCGCAACTTGGCCGCCGGAGCGTGACGCATCTGAAAGGCGCCATTTGCAAGGGTCGCGGTGGCGACGACCTCGAAATAGTCCTCAGGCCGGAAGTCTCGGATTTCCAGTTCGCGCAGGCAGACGATGGCCAGCGTCGGCGTCTTGACCCGACCGATCCCGATCACGCCGCGAACGCCGGGAGTCAGCAAGGTCTTCGTCGCGGTCCGGGTGAGCGAAAGATTGAAGATCTGGTCCGCCTGTTGGCGCGCCACCGCCGCCTCGTAAAGCGGACGCATCTCCGCGTTCGGTTTCAACCGGGCGAAGGCTTGGCAAAGCGTCTTCGGATCCTGCGCCGTGAACAAGGCCCGCCGCACGCGTCCGCGATAGCCGAGGTGGTCGAGGATCTCCTGACCGATCAGTTGGCCTTCGCGGTCGCAATCGGTCGCCAGGACTACGTCGTCGCAGGTCTTGAACGCCGCGGCGATAGCCTTCAGCTTGGTCGACTTGTTTCCGCCAGCAGCCGGGCGCGTCGGATAGAGCCCATCCGGCTTGAGGACGACACAGGACCAGCTCCTCCATGCGCTGTTGACCTCCTCGGGCTCCGCAAGCCGCAGGAGATGACCCTCGGCGGGCAGGATCTGTCCGAACCGCGCGCCAAAGGCCGCCCGCAGATCCTTCGCCTGGCTGGCCTTTTCCGTAATGATCAATGTCGCCATGGTTCACGCCGAATCGAATGTTGATCTCAGCGTAACTCATGACGCGGAACAAATAAAGAACATGTCGGCCAGCGGCGCGCTTGCGATCCTTGCGGGCAAAACGCTCCTCAGCAGTCGGAAAAAATTGTGAGCAACGGAAGTTGGCTTCGCGATTCCAACGGCTAAGGCCGGGTCTCGCGACTATAATCGCGCGCACTCGATTCTTCCGGCGTTGGACCGTGTGCGACGAAGCATAGCTCGCGCTGCGGGTTACAAGGAGCGAAAATGGCTGCGTCACAAAATCAGCGCTTGCGCCGCCTGGCCGAGAAAGCATCGCGGCGAAAGACCATCGTCGCCGAGAAGCGCAGAGCCGAGGCGACGGTAACGGGCGGTCACGAAGCGCGTCAAATCATCGACTCGTCCCGGGCGCCGGTCAGGGCCTGTGTCGTGGCCGAACGGCTATTCGGCGACGGCATGGGCTGGGTGGTGCTTGCGCGGGCTCTGCCATCCGGACAGATTGGCGCCAGCTTTTTCCTCGTCGATATCTGGTGCCTTGGCGTCAAGGACGCGTTCTTCGGAGTGATGTCGCGGCAGAAATTCGACGAGCGGATGGAGGCGTCGAGACGGGAGCAACCGCACGTCGAGATCGATCCGTCGGTTGCGCGCAAACTGTTGCACGACGCATCCGCCTACGCGGCTTCTTTCGGTTTGGCGCCGAGCGAGGGCTTCACCGAAGCCGAGGCGATTTTCGGCGACATCCCCATGGCGACGGAAACATTTTCGTTCGGCAAGGACGGCAAGCGGTTCTTCATGTCTGGTCCCAACGACTCTCGCACGCGCATTCGGCGCATCCTCGACACGCTCGTCAAGCACGCGGGCCCGGACGGATTCAACTACGTGGTTGCTGTTGACGAGTTTGGTTGACGGATCCGCGCCGCTTTCGACGTGTGACGGCGTAGAACCTCCATTTTGATCGCCGTTTTGCCTTGCGGAAAGCTGCGGTCGCCATCGCATATGCACGAACAAAAATGCGGCTCAGTGCCGTCGACGCCCTGCCTTGGTCCTCAGGATGTCGCACAACCAGGCCGCATTACATCGCCGTCACAGCCGACGTTCAAAGGCTCGCACGGAGGTTTCGGCTACCTGTTTCATCAAAGGTATCTGATCAAGCGGCGCGTCCGAGGCGATGTCGCGTCCGACGAGAGCCAATTGTTTCCATGCCGAGCGACGCGTTTTTTCATCACCATGCATCACAAGCGCCGAAATCGCGCATTGCCGCGCCCAAAAAGCCCGTCGTTCAGGTAGATAAGCCTTCATAAGTTTGGCGATGCGCTGTTTCGAGCCTTTGACGGGATAGAGCAAATCCTCCAACGCCTCGCCAGCTTCAAACCATTGATACGCAAATTCACCGTCCAGTATATCGGCGTGCGCTCTCGCCACGGCTGTCGCATTTGTTTGTTCAGGCGGCAGATCAGCTAGTAGACCCGTAACGATTTCCGTTGGAGAAGCGAAATCGGGATGAACCGGGCCGAGACCGAGACTCTCCACCACCTCGACCAATTTGAACGGCGGCGGACTTCCAGAGGTGAAATTGTCGGCAATCGCCAGTCCCAACATGCGAGCAACGCCAGCTAAATCTGTTTCCGTCACTGGCGTGGAGGATTTCATTTGACGAACGATGTCATCCATCCCGGATTTTGGTAGCTCCGAAAGAACCACGGCATCCGCGACACCGGCAAGCTTCATCATGACGCTTGCAAGTTGGTAGCGAGCGCCGACCCTTTGCGTAACGAACAGACTTCTTGTGCCCGAGCCGTCGCAGACCGAGGCATAACATTTGATGA
>PLZT01000607.1:4701-16470 GCA_003152255.1 Methylocystaceae bacterium
CCGGCCTCATCAGCCACTTCCAACACCGTTGATACGAGATCCTTTCCGCCGACGCTTTTCATATCCGGCGGGGGAGCTTGCAGCGCCTCGGTCATCGCCTGCTTCAAACTGTCGGGAACAACCCATCCGGCATCACAAAGAATCTTTCCGGTCATCATCAAATCAGGCACTTGCAGAGAATGACCTTCAATTGCATTGTCTAACAAATCATAGATCGCCTGGATTTTTCCACGGGCTTCCGGGTCACCTCCATTGGAGTCCACTTTAAGCTCGCCCAACACCTCAACAAGATTGGCCAAGAGTTCGTTTTTCTCATCTTCGTCGACATCGCCCTGCGTGCAAGCTTCCAGATATTCCGAAAACAGATCGAGGGGATCCTCTGGGCCAAACAATTCGGGACCGGAACCCATCTCTTTCTGCATGCTTTGGAGTAGCATGGCCAACGGGTCCTCATCCATATTTTTCACTATGTCCAAAATGGGATCGACCTGCCTCTTGCCCTTTGGGGCGGGCGCCTTTGCTTTCGATGGCTTCCCAGCTTTATTCGCCTTCTTCATCGATTCGATCCCTAGATTCGGCACCCGTCGGTTCTCCATCCTTAGCCAAATCCGATTGAATGTGCGAGGAGGCATCGCGAATCCGCAAAAATCCCGGCATCTTCGCGAGAATGGGCAGTTTTGCTTACAATATCCTGCGGATCAATCAATCCGACACCATCGCCCAAGACCGCTACGCCGCAGCGCTAGCCGGTCTCAAATCCATCAGTGTGTATCGGATTTCAATCGTGACCCCGGTTGGAAATTTTCAAGTGCGATATATCAGTGGCTCAGGGGATTCGCATTTGAAAACCGGTTGACACTTTAGCCGGGGCTTGCGGGGGTTTCGCGAATCGATTCTAGCCGGCGCGTCGAGGACGCGCTGGCTGGAGGCGCGCATGGAAGGCTTGGCGGATTGTTTTGAAGATTTAGCGGACCCGCGCACCGGCAACGCTCGCCGACATGACCTGGTGGAGATCATAGTTATTGCGCTCTGCACTGTGCTTTGCGGCGGGCAAAATGCATGGGACATGGCGCTGTTCGCGCGGGAGAAGGAAGAGTTTCTTCGGCAATTCCTGAAACTCGAAAATGGATTGCCGAGCCACGACACGTTTTCCCGCGTGTTCCGTCTGCTCGATCCGGAATCGTTTGGCGCCTGCTTTCAAAAGTTCATGGGCAAGTTTTCGGCGGCCTGCCAGGGCGTCATCGCCATTGATGGCAAGGTTCTGCGGCGCTCCTTCGACAAGGCCAGCGGCAAGTCGCCGCTCCACATGGTCTCCGCCTGGGGCTGCGATCAGCGCCTGGTGCTGGCGCAGGTCGCCACGGACGCCAAGTCGAACGAGATCACCGCTGTTCCGAAATTGCTGAGTTTACTGTCGCTCAAGGGGACCATCGTCACCGTTGACGCGCTCAATTGCCAGCGGGCAATCGCCCAACAAATCATTGACCAGGGCGGCGATTACGCCTTCGCGCTCAAGGGTAATCAGGGGACGATGTATGACGATGTCCGCGTCTTCCTCGACGACCCGCTGACAATGCCCACTACGCGACACAGCACGACCGACGCCGATCATGGCCGCATCGAAACCCGCGTCGTCGTGATCTCGACGGATATCGATTGGCCGCAAGAGCGCCACCAATGGCCCGGGCTGACAGCCATCGGAAAGATCACCCGGGTTCGCGAGACGGGCGACAAAATATCGACTGAAACGGCCTATTATCTCTTCAGCGCACAGATCACGGCGGAACGCGGGGGCTCGGTCGTGCGCGACCATTGGGGCGTGGAGAATCGGTTGCACTGGTGTCTCGATGTCACCATGAATGAAGACTCCGCCCGCAACCGTATGGACAACGGACCACAAAATCTGGCCGTGCTGCGCCACATGGCGCTCAATGTTATGCGCAAGGAGGAAACAAAAATGTCCCTGCGCGGAAAATTAAAAAAAGCCGCCTGGAACAACAGCTACCTCGTCAAACTCCTCGCCCTTTTTTGAAATGCAATTGCCCTGATCAGTGGCTTGAGTGAGTGACCCCGCGCCAATCGGCGTCGGGACTGACGCCGATTCACACTGAGTTCGTCACATACCCGCTGTCAAGGCGCTCACGGCTCACGATTCCGCAGCGTCGCTTCAAGCTGCACGACCAGTCGTGCACGGGCTTCTGACGAAAGCCGGTCTAGATTGAGCTGCTTCCACTTTACCGCCGGTAGGTCCGCCGCGTCCGCAACGCCCAGAAGGAGCCAGTCAGGCTCCCCTCGCTTGAACTTCATGAGAAAATTCTTATGGGCTTCCGGCATGTCTCCCGCTATGGCGGCAATTAGCGTTTCGCGCGCCGCAAGCAGAGCGTCCAGCGTCACGGGCTCGGTCGTCATGCCCTCGAAGCCTTGCGCAAATTCCGGTGCAATGTCCTTGCGCCGGGGCACGAGCACTTCCGAAATAGGTCGGTCGTGGCTGATGAGATAAACGATAAAAGCGCGGCGCAGATCATCGTCGATCCCCTCCTTCGCCAGCAGGTCGCGAATATCAAAAAGATCACGCGGGTGCTGCCGGTCGAGGGCGGCCATGATCTTCCCCGCATAGAGATCAGCGAAAGAGACGACTTGGATTTCCGCGAAGCCGAAGGCCTCCTCCACGACCGGTGACACCGTTCGCAATCGAGGCTCAAAAACGCAACCGCGCAGGACTGGCGTGACTTCTATCTTGATCTGCGCATTTGGCCTTTGGACAACGAGCTTGGTTGCGATCTGCTCACGGGCGTTGAGGACTTCTGTTACGCGCGCGTCGCGGAGTCCCGCCCGGATCGCGGCCGCCATGCGTTTCATGGCGGCGTCTATGGCGGCAAGCGATTTTGGCCGGGGCGCCACCGGAAGATATGTCAGGTCGATATCGACCGAAAGGCGAGGCATGTCCCTGATGAACAGGTTGATAGCGGTGCCGCCTTTCAAGGCGAAGTCGGTTTCGGCGGCGACAAATGGCATGGCCGCAATCAACAATGCGACCTGTCGCCGATAATATTCAGACAGGGGCATTGAGATCGTCCGGCACTGTGATGAGATATTTTTGGTCGAGCTTGCCGCCTTTGACGAGCATGCGTTTTCCGGTTCCAAGATCAACGCTCGCGCGGTCTATCTGTTTCAACCATGAAGGCTGATGCCGCTCGGCGAACCAGAAGAAGAGCCGCTTGACCTTGATGCTCTTGCAGTCGGCAAGCAGCGTTTGAATCCGTCGCGGGCTGAGGGTCAGCAAGCCTTCAACGAGCATATCGACCTGGTGAAAGCTCTCGCGGCGTGGCAGTTCATCCAACAGTTCAAGCAAGGCTCGCTCGGGTGTAGACACCGTTAGGGTCCATTCGGACGGCCCCGGCAACTGCTGCAATGCGCGGTCCTGCAATCCTTCTGCATTCGCAAGCGATTTGAACAGAACCTGCACGCGGTGAAACCGAAACTTCTCTCTTAGCGGAAGCTTAGCAAGCCAGCCGGGCGGCGGCTTTGTTCCATAGAGATGGATAGTCGAGGGTCCGGACGCGGACAAATAATGGCCGAAGCCTTGGAGCTCGATGGCCGTGCGACCGCCCACCGTTAAATCGCTTCCAAGAAGCTTTTGCAGAGAAACGACAACCTTCTCCCAGTTCAGCTCGCCGAGCGGTCGCTTGTAGGCACCGCGCACCGGCTGAACCAGCCAACCGGCTGAGACATACTGGCTGCGCAGGCTGGTTGAATAGCCGTGCCGCTCCATCCAACCCGCATCGACCAGGAGGCCCTCGGGCAGAGTTCGTTCGAGCTGGTTTAGCTTATTCCGCGTTTGCATAACCATGCTTTGTAAAATAACATAATTTCAAACCAGACTCAAGGTTTGAAGCGGTAATGTATCACCTAGCCCCACTTAGCAAAGATCGCTATCTTCAAACTATGGCGCAGGCCCCCCACCGAGGCGGCGTTCTGTCGCAAATTTTTTGGGGTTAACCGTATAGTTATAGTGGCGTCGGATTTTGCTCCCTGAATTGGGGAGCGGGCCAGTGATTCTGAACGCGATTGCCAAGAAACTGAAACGGCAGTCGAAGGATGATTTCAAGGGGCGTCATTTCGAGGCGTGGCTGATCGTGCAGGCGGTGACCTGGTATCTGCGCTATCCCATGAGTTACGGCGATCTCGAGAGCATGTTCCTTGAACGGGGCTTTGAGGTCGGTCACAGCACGGTGAACCGCTGGGTTTTGGCCTATGCGCCCCTGATAGAGAAAAGACTTCGGCAATTCCGGCGGCCCCATTGCGGGTCGATCCGCGTCGACGAGACTTACGTCAAAATTCGCGGGAATTGTGCTATCTCTACGGGGCGACAGACAAACATGGCGTTCCCATGGATTTCCTTCTGACGGCGAAGCGCGACCTGGATGCCGCCAAGCGGTTCTTCCGCAAAATGCTGAAGGATCAGCCTTTGTTGGGGCCCCATTAGATCGGCACGGACGGAGCAAGTGTCTATCCGACGGCGATTTCGGCTACGGCGAAGGCGGCGCCCACGCCGGGCAAGCCCACGCATCGCGTATCGAAACAATTGCGGCAAGGGATTGAAAGCGATCATTTTCACGTGAAGAGGAACATGCCGAAAATCGGCGCCTTTCAATCATTCCAAACCGTCCGTAACACCACCGCAGGTTTTGAAGCGATGCTCTGGCTGAAGAAAGGCTTCGGCTTCGCGGGAGAATGGATCGTTCGCAGACAAAACGATCTGCTCCCCTGCTGCTTCGGACTTCAAATGGTTAATGAAGCCTGAAAATCAGCCGGCCGGAGGGCTTCCCGCGACCTTTGCCAAAGTTTGTGACAAGCCCCTCCACCTTAATCGTATCGATCCGGCGCGAAACATGTGCCGTTTCTACCGTCTCGACGTCCAGCCGGATCTCTTCGGCGGGGTCCTGTTGACGAAGCAATCGGGGCGCATCGGCCCCCATGGGCGCTGCCTGGCGGAGGGTTTCGAGGACGCTTCGGGGCCTATGCCGCCTTACTCAGACAGGCGACACGGAAGCAGCGTCGAGGATATAGCGCTCCGATTCTGCGTTAAGTTTTCATCTGAAAACTTAACGCAGAATCCGCGTATTTGGGTGGCTCAACGGCGTGATTGCAGCGCCCGCGCGCCGTAAGTTTTCACCTGACAACTCGACGCGCGCTTTGACGTCCGCCGCTATGATCGGCGCCATGCCGGCGCGCGCCAGCGAATCGGCGCGTTCGTTCATCGGATGACCGTTGTGGCCGCGCGCCCTGGTCCAGGTGAAGACATGGGTCGCGTCGATGGCGTCGATGCGTTGCCTGAGATCGACGTTCCGGACTGGATCTTTGCCGGCCGTCCGCCAGCCGCGGGCCTTCCACCCCTTGATCCCGGGCGTTGCGCCGTCGCGCAAATATTGCGAGTCGGTGACGATCTCCACGGTGCAGGAGCGGGTCAACGTCTCGGTCCCTTTGAGCGCCGCCATGATCTCCATCCGTTGTTGGTCGTCAACTCCTCTCCGCCGGAGAGTTCCTGCTCAGAATGACCGAAGCGCAGGATCGCATCCCAGGCGCCGCAGCCTGGATTGCTCGAGCAGGCACCGTCAATCCCGATCGTCACGTAGGGCGGATGATGGCGGGAGCTTGGAGGGTAGTGACGGACGACCCGTCGTCTGAGGAAAAGGAGAAAAGATCCATAGTCGCTACTCCAAGAGCGTGACAACAAGAGTGTCGATACGCTGCTTTACATTCTTGACTCCTGTTTCCGGCGCAGGCGTTTGCCTACGAATTTGAACAACAAAATAATATTCGGAAAGCCCGTGTTGGCGTTAACCTTTCGTTAACTAAAAATGACTTGCACGCCTCAATAGAATCGGCCTTACTCTCATTATCGCTTTTCGGAGCAAATAGCGCTTTGCAGCGACGATCGGCAGGACTAGCGAAGCAAGAGACTAGCGGAATCAGACATCAGCGCGACAAGAGCAGCAGGCGGGATAGTGGATATGACCATGGCGGCCGATCAAGGACCAGGCCCTTCGCCGGAGCCCAGAGCGCCAGAGGCGGCAAGAACGCCGGCGTCGAAGTCTCCGGGTGATGGCGACCTCAGCACCCAGATCGACGCGGACGCCGTCGAACTATCGACGCGGTTGCGCGAGCATCAATTGCGCACCTTTCCGCCGACGGCCAAAAAGACGATCCGGCGCTTCCAGCCGGCGGAGGCCGCGAAATATCTCGGCGTCACCGACTCCTATCTGCGTCAGCTGGCACAGGAACTGGCCAAGGAAGGCAAAGGTCCGGCGCCGCAACCTAATGGCCGGCGCAGTTATGGCGTCGACGACATCCATGATCTTCGTGTCGCGCTCGATCAATCAAACCCGGCGCGCGGCTACCTTCCGCGCCGCGGGGACAGCCATCTGCAGGTCGTCTCCTGCATCAACTTCAAGGGCGGTTCGGGCAAGACGACAACCGCCGTCCATCTCGCCCAGCACCTTGCTCTGCATGGCTATCGCGTGCTGGCGATCGATCTCGATCCGCAGGCCAGTCTGACGGCGATGTTTGGCTATCAGCCGGAAATGGACGTCGGCGCCAATGAGACGATCTATGGTGCCATCCGTTACGATTCGTCCCGCCGCGAGATGGCCGAGATCGTGCGTGCGACCTATATTCCCGGCCTCCATCTGGTTCCCGGGCAGATCGAACTGATGGAATTCGAGCATGAAACGCCCATGGCGCTGATGCAGAGCGGTGGCGGCCCCGCCGCCTTTGCGCGCATCGGCGGCGCGATTTCTCAGGTCGCCGACGCATACGACGTCGTTGTCGTCGATTGCCCGCCGCAGCTTGGATTCCTGACGCTGTCGGCGCTCTGTGCGACGACGGCGGTGCTCATCACCGTGCATCCGCAGATGCTCGACGTCATGTCGATGTCGCAGTTCCTCAACATGGCGGGCGGCCTGCTGAACGTCGTCACCAGGGCGGGCGGATCGGCGCGTTACGACTGGATGCGCTATCTGATCACGAGATTTGAACCCGGCGACGGTCCGCAGGCCCAGATGGCCGGCTTCATGCGTTCGATCTTCGGAGAACGGGTGCTCGCCAACGCCATGCTGAAGAGCACGGCGATCTCGGATGCTGGACTTACCAAGCAGACGCTATTCGAGGTCGAGCGTCAGCAATTTTCCCGTAGCACCTATGATCGCGCCATGGAGTCGCTCGACGCCGTCAATGGCGAGATCGAGGCGCTGATCCGCGCCCATTGGTCGCCGCTGGATAGCGCTCAGAAGAGGAGGGCGTAGCAGTGTCGCGCAAAGACGTTTTTCATCTGATGGGGGCGACGGTTCGCCCCGCAGCGGCGCAACTTCAGACAGCGCCGCGCGAAACATCGCCGGCGCAGCAGAAAGATCTTGCGCCGGCTTCAGATGACGTGGAGCGGCCGCTACTGAACGTGACCCGGCCCACTGCGTCTGTCCAGTCGGCGGCGCTTGGCGCTATATCCCAATCGCTCGAGGCCGCCGGAGAGAAGGCGCGTCGCGCCGACGAGCTGGAGCAGATGCTCGCCAAAGGGCGTTCCGTTGTCGAGATCGACCCTATCCATGTCGATCCGGCGCCGATTCCGGACCGGATGCCTGTCGACGAGGCGTCGCGGGCCGCCTTTATCGCGACGATCCGCGAACAGGGTCAGCAGACGCCGATCATGGTGCGCCCGAAACTGGGTGAGCCGGGCCGTTATCAGGTCGCTTTTGGACACCGCCGGCTCGACGCGGCGCGCGCGCTCGGCCGACCTGTCTTCGCTATCGTGCGCGAGATGAGCGACGAGGAACTCGCGCTGGCGCAGGGTCAGGAGAACAGCGCGCGCGCCGATCTGTCCTTCATCGAGCGTGCGCGCTTCGCCGCCAGGCTCGAGGAGGCGAAGTTCTCCCGCGACGTCATCATGACGGCGCTCGGTGTCGATAAGTCGATGCTGTCGCGCATGCTGATGATTATCGCGCGGACGCCGCAGGACGTCGTGGAGGCTGTTGGCCCGGCACCCTCCGCGGGCCGGCCGCGATGGGTCGCGTTTGTCGATCTTCTCGACGGCGAAAAGTCGAAAGGCCGCTCGGCGCGCGATCAAGCCATTGCGGCGGTCAGGAAGCCTGAGTTCACGACGCTGACGACGGACGAGCGTTTCGAGGCTCTGTTCGTCGAATTGAGCCCGCTAGCGACGAGGGCCTCCGGTGAGCCGTTGCTAGCAAAAGACGGCGCCAGGATCGGGAAAATCATCCGTGGAAGCCGGCGGCAGACTTTGTCCTTCGACGATAAGGCGACGCCGGAATTCGGAGAGTTCGTCATTGCGCGCATTGCGGCGCTTTATGAGGAATTTCGGACTGGACGACCCGGTTCGAAATCTGCTGCGGCTTCGAAGTCTCGCGCTTCAGGCTCCGGCAATAAAACTGGCGCAACCGTCAGTGAAATAGAAACCGAATAGGAGACACCGCAAAAGAAAAGGCCCCCGAAACGTCACCGTTCCAGAAGCCCATTCTCACGTCTCGCAGCCTGAGGATCACACTTCTGTGGATCGCTGTCAAGAGTCAGGCGCAACTATAGGCGGCGGCGTCGAGATAGCTGCGCCGTTTCGGCGAGCAGATTTCTTTTGCCTGAACGAGGCAAAAGGTCATGCAAACACAACCAACGACGCCTTTTGGGCGGCGATCGATGTCGCTCGCCATGGTGGCGAACCAAGCGAACGCGAGAGATTTCGCGGCAAAACCGGGGAATTCAGAAACCGTCGTCCATAAATGGCGGCTGTTTCGGGCGCTGACCGAGGCTAAGACGCCGCTTGGCGTCACCGACCGGGCGCTATCGGTCTTGCACGCGTTGCTGTCGTTTCATCAGGAAACGGCGTTGACGCTGCCGGTCACCGATCGGCGCGCCGCCGACGAAGACGGGGAGGGGACCGCCGGCATCGTCGTGTTCCCGTCCAATCGGGAGCTGTCGATCCGCGCCCATGGCATGGCGCCGGCGACGCTGCGCCGCCATCTCGCATGCCTCGTCGACGCCGGGCTGATCATTCGACGCGATTCCCCGAATGGCAAACGCTACGCCCGAAGAGGGCAGGGGGGCGAGATCGAGAACGCCTTCGGCTTCGATCTGACGCCGCTCGTTGCGCGCGCGGAAGAAATCGAAAACCTCGCCGAGGAAGTGCGGGCCGAGAACAAGGCGATTCGGCTGCTGCGCGAACGCGTCACGCTGCTCCGTCGCGATATCGTCAAGATGATCGCGACCGGACTGGAGGAGGACGTTCCAGGTGAGTGGCAGGGGCTGCACCTGCGCTATGCGGCGCTATCGAGCCGCTTCGTGCGAAATTTGTCGCGCGCCGATTTGGGGGCTTTGGCGAGCGAACTTACCGCATTAAACGCAGAAATCCAGAACGCTCTGGAAAATCACGTAAATCTCCAAAAAAAGAGCGGCAATGAGTCCCATTCTGAGCGCCACAAACAGAATCAAGTTACAGACTCTTTCGATCTTGAACCTCGCCTTCAAAAAGGCAGGGGCGAAACCCTGCCGTCCAACGACCAAGGCGCGCCCTCTCCATCGGCGCCCAATGCGCCAAACGCCCATCATCCAAACCCTTCGGCGCCCAAAACCTATCCCCTCGGAATGGTGCTGGAGGCCTGTCCCGATATCCTCGATTACGCCACCAAGGGCGGGATCGATAATTGGCGCGATCTCGCGACAACGGCGGCGACGGTGCGGCGGGCTATCGGCGTGTCGCCGGACGCCTGGGCACAGGCCCTGGAGGTCATGGGCGAACACGACACGTCGATCGTCACCGCCGCGATCCTGCAACGCGGCGATGAGATCAAAAGCGCCGGCGGCTATCTGCGGGTGCTGACCGCCAAAGCCAGGGCAGGGGAGTTTTCGCTCGGACCCGTGCTGATGGCGCTGTTGCGCGGCAAGACGGCAAAGATTGCCCGCGAACGCAAGAGGGCGGGATGATGCGCCGCGGACCTATCCGCAGCAAGACTTCCGATAATATCTCCGCTCAGCTCGTCTCGGTGCCAAACAGTCCGAGCTTTTCGGCGCGGTCGAGCAAGCTTTTGACGGAAGAAGGGGCCCAGCGGGTTCCGCCGCGCGGCGTGCGCTCATACATGGCCTCGAGCTGCGCCCCGATCTGCGCCAGGGTCAACTCCGGATTGGCGCGCTTGACGCCGACGACAAGGGTGACGAGACGTTCGCTGCTGAATTTGCGACCTGCGGGTTGGAGCAAAGCTGGATCGGCGAGGCCCTCGACGACGAAGCGTTTGACGGCGCGTTTCAACCGCTCGACGCTCCAGAGGGGCAGGGGAGGGCCGCTGGAGCGCTCGCGTTTGGCGTTGAGCACGCGAACGACGTCCTGCCAGCGGTGATTTGGGCGCATTTCTTTGACGATCGGCAGCCAATGTTCGGCGGTTCGGTTGACGCGCTCGAAATAGGCTTGGGCTTTCGCGTCGACAATTTGCTTGATGGCGTCGCGATCGCCGGCCCTCAGTTTGGGATTGCCGCCGACGCGGCCGCGTTTTTTGGCGGCGCGCAGCCCGTCCTTGGTGCGCTCCTGGATCAGCGCCCGCTCGAGCTCCGCGACGGCGCCGAGCACTTGCAATGCAAAGCGACCCTGCGGCGTCGTGGTGTCGATCGGATCGGCGAGCGACTTAAAATGCGCGCCCTTGGCGTCGAGCTCGGCGATGACCGAAAGAAGGTGCGACAGCGACCGCGCCAGCCGGTCGAGTCTGACCACCACCAGCACGTCGCCGCGGCGCACGCGGGCCAGGACCTTGGCCAACTCCGGCCGTGACGTCTTGGCGCCGGACATGTGCTCGCGAAAAATCTCGGCACAGCCGGCGACCTTCAACACGTCGATCTGAGCGTCGGTCGACTGGTCCTCGGTTGAAACGCGTGCGTAGCCGATCAGGGACATGGGTCAGGAGATCGTTTTCCAGAAAATCGACAAGCAAAATTCCTCACGGCGAAACCCAGTTGGGCGGCAATTCGTCGCCCGGATCGAGCTCGCGATCGGGAACATGCCGCAGGATTTCCGACAGGCCGGAGCCGGTTGCATTTCCTGCGCGGCGCTTGAGGAAGTCGGCCGTCGTTTCGACGACGCCAATTTTCTGGGCCACGGCCGTCGCAATCCACTGGTTCAGCGACACGCCGTCCTGCTTGGCCAGCCTGGCGGCTTCCTTTTTGAGGGAAACCGGCAGTTTTAGGGGATACGTCGCTTTGCTCATTTTCTGATCCTTTTCAGCAAGGCGCCGGGTGTCAGAACTGGAATCCCGAATTTCGGGATGGCCTGTTGGAAATCGCGCACATTGTGGGTCACGATACAGTCGGCCCTTCCGTTCAGCGCGACCTCCAACACCATTTCGTCGCTCGGGTCCGAAAGCTGCGGCCGCCACCTGAAATGCGGTTCTATGGCATCACAGAGCGCCGCCAGCTCTTTCAGAGCTTTCGAGACCGCGTTCACATCGAGTCCGTGAACCTCTCGTTGTTCCGGCCTCTGGAGAACGTCCTCGTATTCCAGAAACAAAGCCGTTGAGACGAGGGGAACGAGTCGTCGCTCGGCGACAAGCCCCAAAATCACGAAACTCGCGCCGCGCGAGCTGCGGAACGCCGAGGTGACGACGGAGGTGTCGAGAACAACTCGTTTCATGGCCTCATATAATACATCCCATAGGATGTGTCGAGGGCGATATTCCCAAAATCGTAAGTTACCACAAAACGGTCGGTTGCAGACGTGTTTTTACGCAT
>PLZT01000057.1 GCA_003152255.1 Methylocystaceae bacterium
AATCCGGCATGGAAGGGTGGCGTGACTTATCGCCGGCGGCACGGGAATTACGTGAGCGTGAGATACATTCGCTGTCCGCCGGAATTAGCATCGATGGCGAGAACGGACGGCTACGTGATGGAGCATCGTCTTGTGATGGCGAGATGGGTCAGGCGACCGTTGACGCGGACGGAGTGCGTTCACCATCTCGACCACGCGCCGCTGAACAATCCGCGCACGAATCTGGAACTGTGGCCGGACAATCGAAGTCACAAGATGATGGAACATGGCCTCATTGCGATAGGTGCGGCAAACCGATTGTTCCTGACGGATTAGGCAGCGCTCTTAAACCTGCCTTTGAACCGATCTGTCTCGCTCGCAAGCCTTTGTCAGAATCGTCGATCTCCGCCAACGTCCTCCGCTGGAAAACCGGCGCGATCAATGTGGATGCGTGCCGGGTTGAAGCAGCAGTGGAAAACACAGCGCGCGTCTCCGGCGTGAACCAAGAAATTTACGGGGCTGATGATCGCGCCGGAATGATTCGCGGCGGATCACCGCTCNNGGCGACATCAAGCCTTACAAAATAAGCGAATGCGCCGAGCGCAACATAGATTTTAACGCTGGTCTTTCGCAAAAGACGCAAACGCGAGATGGGGCTTCGGGTTCCGCTGCTAGGTTTTTTTATCAGGCGAAAGCGTCGAGTGATGATCGTTTGGCGTCAAAGCATCCGACCGTGAAGCCCATCGCGCTAATGCGCTGGCTTGTCCGCATGATAACCCCACCTGGCGGCACGGTTTTGGATTGTTTTGCCGGCACGGGAACGACCGCTCACGCGGCGCTGCTCGAAGGCTTCAACGCCATCCTGATTGAGCGCGAGGCCGAATACCAAGCCGACATCGCGCGCCGTATGTCGCTCGTCTTCGCCGGCGAGCATGAAACCACGATGGCGACGAAGAAGCAGGATGACCACGCCTTGCTGCCGTTGTTTGGGGGAGCCGCATGAACCAATCCCGCGCTCACTCCCTCATAGAATCGTGCCTCAACACCGCCTCCGGCTTCGTCCTGTCCATGCTCGCAGTCGCATGGGTGTTTCCGCTGATCGGCGTCACGATGAACCTCGCGGAGAACTTTGGAGCGACCGGCATCATGACCGCTGTTTCGCTGGCGAGGTCCTACGTCATCCGTCGCTTATTCGTCTGGATTCACGGTCGCCGCGCATCAAAGCTCGACGAGGCTTGCGCGCTCCTGCGGGAGGCCATGTGGAGAATATCAGATCATGGTCATCGCAAAGCCAAGGCGCGGATTGCGGCGTTTCTTGAGGGGATGGGTAAATGAAAAAAACCATTCGCCCTTTCACCAATCGAGAATCCTGCACCTACATGGCCGACGGCATCGAACAGTCAGCGCGTGAGTGCGAACGCGACGGATACCACGATAAAGCCGCGCGGATGTTCGCATGGGCGGCAAAGGTGCGGGCCGAGGCGGATGAGCCTGACGATCCGGAAGACGCCGCTGCGGACGCGCGAGCTTATGGAAGGTTATTGTGAACCGAGCCAACGATGGAGCTGCTCGATGACGACCGATCCAATTCAATCCCAAAATCCGTCTGCTGTAAAGCGCCCGTCGCTCATTGAGCGATTGATGGCGTTCGAGAACACGACTGCCAACGAAGAAAGCGATCTTCTTTGGGAAGCGATCGACGCCATTTCAGGAATGGCCGGTCGGATTGTCATACTCGAACGCATGCTGGACCGCGAGCTAGCGGCATCAGCGGCTCATGAGGCCCCGGATGTGGCAGAACTTATTCCCGTGGCGCCCGCATCGGCCGGTGAGTTCATCAAGGCGCTGGAGCGATTATTCTCAGCCATCGACGGCGACGGGTTTGTGTCGAACGCGCGCGATGCTGGCGCGGCCGTCGTCGATTTGCGCCGCATTTGGAAGGCACCCACCAATGGAGGGATGGATGTCTGACGCTCGCCCGTCAATTCCCAATGACCAATCCGAATCTCCCCTCTATCAAGACATGGGGTTCCGCGACGACGTGACGACACTCTGGACCGATAGCCCTGATCTTTTAGCGCATCTTCTATCTGAGATCAGCCAATCCCCGCACGAAAAGGCCAGAACGCTTGACGCGCTCACCCATTATTGCGGATTAGCCAAAACCAAAGCGCCTTCGTTCTTCGATGCTCCGTTCGCGAAAATCTACTATCGCGTGCGGCGCAACACTGTCGACTCGTTGAAGCGGTTGCTGATTGCGCAAACTGTCGAAAGTCCCTTGGCGGTCGGACGTGGCGACTCGCCAATCGAGATCGCTATGTTCGCCGCGCTTTACGTCGAAGCGACATCGGGTGAGTTAGCGTTCGATATTGTCGAGACGCCCGCGCGCGGCGTTAGGTTCGATTGGGCCGCCGCTCCGGCCGGCCTGTCGATTCTGGCGATTGAAAGCCAGATTGAACTTACCGGCATGCGTCCTGATTTCATCGTCTCTACGCGCGGCCGACGGGGAAAAATTCATGATCGTTGAGTGCGACGGCCATGAGTTCCATGAGAAAAAGAAGGAGCAATCGACGCGCGACAAAGCCCGCGCGCGCGGGTTCCAGGCGGAAGGCTACAGTTTTTATCCGTTTACCGGCTCTGAAATCTGGCGCGATCCATGCGCTTGCGCCGACGAAATAATCAAATGGGCGGCGATGGTTTCACGCGACATGGAGACAGCCGCATGAGTTTACCGGAACCGTTGGTTTATTCATCATGCGATTGCACAGACCTTGACGGGTTCATGCTGAATGTGGAGCGTCTTATGGCTTCTGAACTTGTCGCGCTCGGAACGCACGAGGAGGTGGCCGCGGCGATGTTCCTTTGGTGTCGGGCATGGAAGCAAACGCCAGCGGCGAGTCTCCCTGATGATGACCGAGTGAATGCTGCCTTCGCGCGCTTGCCTCTCACGCGGTTTAAGAAGTTCAAGGCAAATATCATGCATGGATTTGTTAAGTGCAGCGATGGAAGGCTTTACCATCGATTCTTGGCGGCCGAAGCCGAACGTGCGTTTGAGCGAAAGGACGCGTTTCGGCGCAAGCGCGAGTCAGACGCGAAACGCCTTAATGAATGGCGTAAAAAGCAGCGTGAAACGCATAATGAAACGCATAAT
>PLZT01000148.1 GCA_003152255.1 Methylocystaceae bacterium
TCATGCAAGCCTTGCCGGCCTTGGCTGAACACGACATCGCCGCCTTTGGCGAGGCCATTACGCAGATCCAGATCATCGTCGGCGATTATTTCGCGCCCGCGCAAAACGGGCGACGCTTCACCAGCGCCCGCGTCGAAGCCGTCGTCGCGCGGCTATTGCGCGAAGGCGCCACGGGCGGCGGTCAGACGTCCTGGGGGCCCACGGGCTTCGCATTCGTCGCGAGCCAAGCGGAGGCGCGGCGCCTGGCCGAGCGCGCGCGCTCCGACGCCTCCGCCGATGGGCTGAACATCGAGATTGTCGAAGGACTTGCGCATGGCGCGCGAATTGACGCGATTTATGCGCGGATAGCCTGAACGGCGCTTTACACCTTGTTCCTGAAACTGTCGCTCCGGTCTGCGCGAAAACGCCGGCCGGAGCGATGTCAGGTCCGCCGATCAGAACCAAATCTTCACGCCGCCGTAGGTGTAACGACCGGCCTGCGAGGTGTAGGTGAAGGGCGCGCCGGCGGTCGCGGCGATGCCGTTCGTCGCGCTGACGGAGGGATTGAGATATCCGACGGCGCTGCTGCCGCCGATGTCGGTCAGGCCGTGGTTGTCGAAGATGTTGGTCATGCCGAATCTTACTTCGACCTTGTTGTGCACGCCCCATTGCTCGAAGAAATTGCCGCGAACGCCCAGCACCAGATCGGTGGTGTCATAGGCGGGGATGTGATTGACCTGCGGATTGGTCAGCGCGAAGTTGCCCATCGTTCGCCACCAATAAGTCTGAGTGCTTCCCGAGCCATACGAGTCGCCGGTCACCTTGTGCAGAAGCGAGCCGAAGAACCTGCCGTCGTCGTATATGAAGCCGGCGGCCGCGGTGAAGCTCGGGGCGCCGCCGACGCGCAGACCAGCGAACTCACCCTCCAGGAAACGCGCGTCGATGATGGCGCCGCTGGCGTAAAACGCGAGGCCCTGGATGATCTTGTACGTGCCTTCCGCTTCAAAGCCGCGATAACGCGCCGTGCCGCCGTTGGTGTAATTCGTCAGGCCGGTCGTGGTCGTGTAAGTGATCGGGAAGTTGTTCGCGGTGATTTGATAGACGTCGATGTCGCCGGTGAAGTTCCCGGACTTGTAAACGGCGCCAAGCTGGTAGTTCGTCGTCGTCTGCGGATTGATGTTGCTTTGGCCCGGATTGAAGACATAATAGGCCTCGACCTCTGGCGCGAGGAAGCCCCGCGACGCCTGTCCATAGACCGCCAGCTCCGGCGTCAACTTGTAACGCGCCGAGAAGAACGGCAGGCCCGCGCGATAGGTGTTTTCGTAATATTGCGGCGAGATCGTCGTCTGGTTGATCACCGCCGTCTGGTTGCGCGTGAAGGATATGAACTTATAGCCGGGCGTGATGCTCAGATTGTCGATCGGCTTCCACTCATATTCAATATAGGGCTGCACGTTTTCGATGTGCGAGCCGAGATCGAGCTTATAGGCGCCCTGATAAGCGCCTTGCAGGGTCTGCGCGTAAGCGGGATAGAGAACGCCGGTCGTGTAGTTGATATATTCCTGTATGCGCCAGTTGTCGCCGCGCTCCCACCAGACGCCGGTGCGCAGCGTGCCGCTGGCGTAGCCGGCGCTGAAATCGCGTGTCGCGTCGAAGATATTGCCCCAGGCGCGATAATTATTATTCTTGAGATAGCCCGTGATGTCGCCGACCGGCACGTCGAAGCCCAACTTTTGAGTTCCTCCACCCAAAAGCGGGACCTTGACCGAGGTGATGGTGTCGGCGCCGCCGATCGCGGTCGAGAGGCCTTCGGTCGCCGTATTCGCGGGATTGTTTTGTAGGTCCGGATACCAATAGGAATAGGTGTAAACCTTATCGTTGAAATGGAAACCGAAGTAGTCGGCTTTCAGATTAATATACTCCATATCGGTTTGTTTTTCAGAATTATTGTAGCCGGTATATTGCGCCGTGAATGGGTTGGGGCCAAGCGCGGCGTAAGTGGGGCCGCCGAGGTAATATTGCTGTACGCTCGGCGTATTACCGCCGTCATAATGCTCGCGGCCATAATTGGCGAAGGCCGTCACATTGATGTCGCCGAACTGACGATCCCCCTTGAGGAGCCACTGATTGGTCTCGACGCTGTTATATTGCAGCGCGCCCGCGGTCTCGGAATGATTATATTGCATCAACAGGCGCACGCCGGTGTTCTTGTCGAGACCCGCCTGCACCGTCGCGCTGGCGTTAAGCGTGCTGAAGGCGCCATAAGAAGATTGGACGTTGCCGCCGAACGTGTCCTGCAATTCGAAGGATTGCATCGCTAGCGTGCCGCCAAAGGTCGCATAGCCGACCTGCGAAGCCGCGCCCGGACCACGGTCGATCGTCACCTTGCCAAGGAAGGCGGCGGGGAAATAAGCCGCCGAATGATGCGTCGGATCGTTTTCGTCGCCGAAGGGAATGCCGTCGAAGGTGATGTTGTACTGGCCGTCCTGGAAGCCGCGCCAGCCGCCCTTGGCGTCGCCGAGCGGGCCGTTGGGGTTGCTGGAAGCGAAGCCGGGCGTGTATTTAACCGCGTCGTTATAGTCACCGCTGGGAACGACCACGTCGCGGAGGATCTTGTCGCTGACCACCGAGGTCGGCTCGAACGAGTCCAGCGGGGCCTGCGACGGAGCCAGCGCCGGGGCGCTTCCGGGAGGCGCCTTGGAGCCCACGGCGTCTGGCGAGGAGATCGGAAGTCCGGTCGCGGGAGCCGGATCGGACGCCTGCGCGGGAGCGCGGCCCACGCCAATGTCGATTTCTGGCAAGGCCTCTTGCGCGAAGGCCCTTTCGGGTGGCGCGAACGCGCCGGCCGCCAGGGTCGCGATGCTTAGCGCGGTCAATGAGATCGCGCGGCGCGCGTTAACTTTATTTTTCATGCCTGTCTCCGCTCAGTCGCCTGATTTTTTTGGCGTTGCTGCTTGGGCGGAGCGGTAAGGGCGTTAATTGACGAAACGGTAACCGAATGATGACGATCAGTAATTTCGTCCGAACTGTGGCAAAATAGCCACAGTTTCGAGATTGATCTGAGAATGAGATTCGCAATCCACTGGATCAGAGGCGAAATTCGCACATCTTATCGATTCGCGCCGCCAACCCTTATCGATGCGCGACGCGGCTACACGAAGTGGGCGTCCGCGAAGAATCTCTTTCGCGCGATCAATCGTCTGTCGTCGAATTGAGAGAGGCGTTCCGCGCTCATCCGCGCCTCACTCGGGTCCATCCTCCTCTCCCTTGACGTCAGGGTTCGTCCGCGCGGCGCCAGTATCGACAGACGCCGAACCGAGGCGTCGGCGCGCCATGACTCGTCCACGTATCGCGGCGCGCGCCACGTGACGTTGGCGCGCGGCTTCGGATTTGGGTT
>PLZT01000081.1:0-14697 GCA_003152255.1 Methylocystaceae bacterium
AAACGCCGCTTACGCTCGCCGCTGATCTCGCGGCCGAGCGTCTCGCATCCTTCGATGGCGCGGTCAAGCAGCTCGAAGGCTCGGTCGAGACGCTGCAAATTCGTATTCTCGAAGCCTTCGACAACTACGGCAAAGGCAATGGCGCGCTGACCGAGTTTACACGCGCGCTGACAAGCGGAACGAATGCACTGATCAATGTGCCAGATCCAATAGCGCGGCTAGGAACCGAAGCCACAATCGCCGCAGCCGCGATGGTGACGCTGCGCGGCGCTGGCGTCATCTCCGGCGGCATGGGCCTCACAGGGCTCGCCGGGACGATAAACGCTACCGTTGGGGCATTCGGCCCGCTTCTCGCCATCCTCAGCGCGCTGTCGGTCTGGTATGAGGCGACAAGCTGGCTACACGCCTATCGCCGCGACCACGGCCAACTCGCGCCATCGGAGCAAGAGCAGGGCGAGAACAAGCACGACGTGTTCGGACGCATGCACGGTCTCAAGGGCGGCAGCGGCGTCGGCCCCGGCGAAATGTCCGCTGATGAGGTTCATCGCGCTGATCATCCATCGATCCGTCGTGGCTCGCGCGGAAACAGCCCATTCATTCCAGGCCGCGAGGGCGCTGGCGGCAGCGGCGGTGGCGATGGAAAGGGAAGATACTCTGTAGCACAGGCGGCGGCTCTTATAAGACATGCGGGAGGAACAGAGGCGGAGGCCAGAGCATTAGGCGCTCTTGTGGGACAGGAAAGCGAAGGCAATCCAAGAAACGCTAATTTGAATGGCGAGCATTCGATTGGTCTTTGGCAAATAAACCAAAATGCTCATCATGGTGCATTTGGCACAGATGAAGAACTAATGAATCCAGAAACAAATGCAAAAGCGGCATTGGCATTATACCGTAGACGAGGAAATCTAGGGGATTGGGCAAATACTATCAATACTGACAGATACAAGAGAGATTTAGCAGAAGCCGGTAGAGGAGCTGGCCACGCTGGCGGCGGCATCGTCTCTTCGGCGGAGGCCGCGCCGGTCTCGCCCGATTTCGACCATGGCCCGATCGACGCCTATCACCGCAAGGTCAAAGCCGTGAAGGCTGATCTTGAGGAGATGCACGAAATGACCGTGCGCCCGAGCGTGAATTCTCGTCTCGGCGGGCTCCTCGGCAAGACGCAGCGCGGGCATTTCTCGACGGCTGGCGTCCAGGGGGATTAAGGCTGGCTCTTCGGCGAGACTCTGAAAAGCGTCATCAAGGCGATGATCGCCCACATCACGACAATCACCCAAAACGCGCCTCCAAAAAACAATGCGATGAAATGGCCGTCGATACCGAAAGCCTGCCCGATTCTGTTGGAGAGCGCGGTCAGCGAGACGCCAAGCTCTTGCAACGCCGCCGCGAATTCAGGGCTCGGGTTGGATGCGGAGAAGCAAATCCAGGCGAGCAAAAGCAAAAAGACGGCTGAAAACAATCGTTTCATTTGAGTTCTCCGGTTTGCGGATGTAGGAGGCGGAAATCTTATACAATCTCGGTCCCCTCACCATAGACACGTTTCCCTTTGAAACCCACGAAGTCAACCGTCGCAGCGGCGCGGACTTCGCGCCAAAGGACATCGTTGGAGCGCAACGCCCGCGCGAGTTCATGGGCGAGGGAGACGAGCGGTTCGCGATCATCGGCACGCTTTTCCCGCTCCGCATGGCGCAGCTTTACGGCCAAAGCGGGCTCGACGAATTGCAGACGCTCGACACGATCCGCAAGGCCGGCCAGCCGCAAATCCTTGTGCGCGGCGACGGCGCGAACCTCGGCTGGTTTCTGGTCGAAGAAGTGCATGAGAAAAATACGCGGCTGATGGCGACCGGCATCGGTCAGATCATCGAATACGAGATCAGCCTCGTCAAATCGCCGACAGCCGCGAGTGCGCAATCGATGCTCGACGTCATCTTTGGGCTGCTGTCATGACGACAAAAACACTCACGATCCCCAATTCCATCACGCCGGTTGACCTACTGCTGTTCAAGGCAAACGGTTCCGAGGTCGCCGGCCTCGTGGAGCAAACGCTGGCCGATCCGCGCAACCGCTGGCTTGGGGCGTTTGGCCCGTTTCCGCCGCGTGGGACCATCGTGACCTTTGAGCAGCCCGTTCCGATTTCGCAACAGCCGGCGAGAACCACGACCCGGCTTTACGACTGATGCACGTCCCGACCTATTCGATCAGCATCGACGGTAACGATGTCACGTCTAACTTCGATCCGCTTCTCATTACGCTCAGAATCGTCGACACGGACGGCGGCAAGGCCGACACGTTCAGTTGCGAACTCGACGACGCGGACGGCCATATCGAATTGCCGCGCATCGGCGCGGTTGTTCAGGCCGGCATGGGATGGTCGGACAGCGGCTCTGTTGTGATGTTCAACGGCTTTGTCGATGAGGTCCGCTCGACCGGCGCGCGTGGCCAAGGCCATCTGTTACAGATTGACGCCAAGAGCGCAAATATGCGCGACAATCTCAAGCAGCCGGCGCAGCGTCATAAGGACAACGCAAAATTCAGCGACGTGGCGACGCAATGGGGCCAAGCGGCCGGGCTCTCCAGTGTGAAGGTCGATGACGCAATCGGCTCAATCCAGCGCGCCTATTGGGCGATGGGGCATGAGTCCTTTCTCGTATGGGGCACGCGCATCGCCAAGGAACTCGGCGCGACGTTCAAAATCATGGGGGGTACCGGCGTTTTCGTGAAGCGGTCCAGCGGCACGTCCACCTCCGGCAAGCCGCTGACGCCGATCAATGCGGTCTATGGCGACAATCTGATTTCATGGTCGCTCGCTCCGGTTTTGTCGCGCCCGGAATATCAGAAGTTTCTGACGCGCTGGTATGACACGAAGGCCGCGAAATGGATGTCCGAGTCCGTTGACGCCCTCTCGCAAGACAGCGCGAGCGGCGGCGTCACCGCGCAGCTCTCGCACAAGCGCCAGCACGCCAACAAAGACAACGCCAGCAACCAGTCCGGCTCAAACTCAATCGAGTCTGATCGCGACAAGGGCGGCGGGACGGTGACGATCCAAGGCAACCCGGACGCGGCATCGCAGGCGCCGTGCATCGTCTCCGGCGTTCGCCCCGGCGTTGACGGGACATATCGCATCGAGACCGCGACGCACGATCTCACGCGCGGCAAGAGCTACACGACGGAGCTGGCGCTAAAACAGCCGTCCGGGTCGGCGGGGACGGATAGCCGCGGCGCTCCCGGCGGCTCGTCTGGTTCTGCTACGCCGGGTGGATCATCCGGCTCCGCGCCGGCCGGCGGAACAACACCGTAATTCTCACGAAAATAGGTGGTCAAATGACATCCTTCACACTGACAAATATCGGTTGGGTAGACTTAGGCCCAGGGCCAATGGTCGTGCGACTGAATTCGGGCGGCGGCGCTTACCTTTCGGTCGGGGCGTCGGCGCCGTCATGGGGAGCGTCTGGCTCGCCGCTTGGCGTGTCGTCCGGCAATCCAACATCCGCGTCGCTCAGTGGAACATCACACGTTTGGGCTCGCGCGGCGACAATCTCAGGCGCTCAGGTCAGTCTGACGACGTTTGTCGCCGGCCAGGGCGGAGGTTCGCCGCCGCCGGTGATATTGCCAATTCCGCCGCTGGAAGTGGCCACGCCAACGCCGGCCGCGATCTATTCCGGCCAAATCAAGATCGCGACCACGAACACCGCCGTCGCGTTGCCGTCGCAAGCCTTTTCCAACGGCCTCGTTGTCAAAGCTAAAAACACGAATGTGGGCAACGGCTTTGTCGGACCATCTGGTGTAACCGCGACTGATGACGGAACCGGTAATGGGTATCGACTTCTTCCGGGCGAAGCATGGTCGGGAGCGCCCGCAAATGCCTCGGCGGTCTACGTCAACGGCACCATCGGCGATATCTACTATTGGACGGGGAACTGAACCATGAAGAAGATTCTCGCGATTCTCCCGCCACTCATCTTGTTCTCGACATTCGCTTTCGCCACTCCTCCGGCCATACCCCCCGGTGCGCCTGCCCTCCCGCTTTCTGGCGGTCATGTCGTGGGGCCAATTATCTCAGGCTCCGGGGCTGGCGACGTTGACGATAATCTCCAAGAGTTTACACGCACCGCCACAAATCCCCTGTCGAACGGGGGCTCTCACGCCTCGCGAGACATCACCAATTACACGCCGGCCGGATCATCCGGCGGGTATGCGTCCTATGACAGTATTCCAGTTTATGGCGGCTCCATCGCGAGCAATCATTTTCACGCTTTCCAGGCGCGTCCGCAGCTAAACTTATCGGCGGCGCTTTCGGATGCCTCCGGTTTTACTTGGCAACCCACCGTTACCGGCACGGTGGCAGTTGGCGTTTCCTACGGCGTGCATATGTTTGACGCTCTTGGAACCGGACCAATAACGTCGCAAGTTGGGATATGGTGCGAGATTCTGACGCGAGGGTCATCCAACTACTGCCTTTATAATGCTGGCTCCGCGACCAATTACCTGGGAGCCGGCCTCACACAGATTGGCACGGGAGGCCAACTGCGTTTTCCATCTTCGTTCTCATCCTATGGCGCGCTGCTAGGCCACGATGGGACGGGGAACGTCATAGATAATCCGAGACTTGCCTATATTAATGGTGCATTAAGCTTAAATGGCACGGTGTCACCGTCAGTATCACTCTGCGGAACATCGCCGGCAATTAGTGGACACGATAATAGCTTCACCCTGACGATGGGAAGCGCTACTACAACGTGCTCAGTTACTTTTGGAACAGTATGGGTGGTGGCTCCAAATGTTTGTGTTGCGATGCCTACCAATTCCGCTGCAGCCGCGACCGGGACAACTGGTCTATATGTGGCGTCAATAACAACGTCGGTTATCACGTTCACTGGATTGAACCTAGCTGGCGCGTCCTATGGCGTGCATTGCATGTAAGCATGGCGGAAGGGGCTTGTAATGGATGGATGGCGCTTCCAATGGCCGGCGGTGGTCAGTTCCGTTCTTCTCACAATTCCGAGCTGCCCTTTTGCTACCCACTGCAATAATCGGCCGCTGCCGCCAAATCGTGCGCTCGTGAGGATGTGACCAATGGAGCGCGCGCCGTTGTCCTTCAGAGCGCGCTTCGCATGGACGGTCGCCGCCGTCATGATGCGGGTTCTGTGGGGGAAGCGGGCGCGGCGGCTGTGAGGGCTCTATCCCTTCATTTGCACGCCGGGGCGGCCGTGGTTCAAGAACTCGACGCCTTGGGCCTCCAACGCATGTTGCACTTTGGCGATAGTCTTCGCGAGGCTGTCGAGCTGCTCAAGCCCTTTGCCTTCCATCGTCGTCAAGGTGTTCATGTGAACGCCGCAAGCCCTTGAAAGCTCCGCCCGCGACATTCCGATAAGCCCTCGCGCCGCTGTGATTTGCGCCCCGCATGTTAGCATGACTGTTAATATCTCACATTCGATGTTGCATTTCAACCCGCGTGAGGGTAAATTATAATCCTCAATATCTGGTTAACGCATGCCTGCAACCGGAGGATGGAGCGATGCTCATCGAACACGTTGATCTGGTCTACTTGCAGCTGTTCGCCGTCGTGGCGCTCGGTTTATCGACGGGGTTTGCGGCCGAATGGATCAAACGCGCGTGAGGTAGCGAGATGATCAATCCTGACCAGTGGCGCATCCTTCAACTAATCATCAATGCCGGCGGGTGTCTGGTCGCGGCGATTTTCGTCTCTAAACTGGCGCGCGATCTTTGGCCTGTAATTTCCGAAGCTTTGGCTCGCTGATCGATGCTCCCGCAAGATCACACCACGCTCTGCCGGCTGAGAGCATTTGTCATTCAGACTTGGATCCGATGAACCGCGCCGACTTCCTCGAAATCGTGCGCGAGTATTGCGACAGCGAAACTGAAAATAAAACCTACGGCAACCGAAGGACCGAACGATGAGCCTTCCCCCTTTGAAATGGCGACCGTCGCCGAACTTCTCCTGCTTATAAATAGCGAAGCCGCCGGGCGTTTGCGCGCCGCGACGGCCTCTAACGCAAACCAGTGAGGCTGGAATGGCTATGGATAAAATATGCAAGATCGATGGGTGTGGCAATCCAAAAGATTCATTGGGTCTTTGCAAGCTGCATGCGGCAAGGATGCGGCGGCATGGCGATCCGCTAGCGGGTCGAACGAAAGAGGGCGCGCCTGCCGCTTTTATTGAGCGTGCCATCAACTACGAAGGCGACGAATGTCTTATCTGGCCATTTTCCAAGACGAAGGGATATGCGGCCATGAGGAAAGATGGACGCCTCCAATACGTCAGCCGAATAATTTGCGAGCGGTTAATGGGCCGGAACCATTTGAGGGTGCCGAGACACTTCATGGATGCGGCAACGGCCACCTTGGGTGCATTACCGGTTCGCACTTGAGATGGGGAACGCACGCCGAGAACGCGGCCGACATGATACTCCACGGCCGGTCAAACAAAGGACGAGTGTTTGGCCCTCCTCCTCCCGAACGTGTAGCGAGACAATCTGCGTCTCTAAAGGGCCGCGTTTGCTCGCCGGAAACGCGCGCCAAGATCGGCGCAAAAGCTAGAGAAAGGCATCGCAATGCTCCCTCCGCTTAAATGGAAGCCGAGCCCAAATTTCTCTTCGCGAAATGGAGCGCGTGTAGATTTGCTGTGTCTGCACGATTGCGAGGGCTCCTACGCGGGCTCCATCGATTGGTTCGCGCAAAAGCGATCCAACGTCTCCGCGCACTTCGTCATCAAGGAAGACGGCTCGGAAGTGACGCAGATGGTCGACGTCGCCGACAAGGCTTGGCATTGCGTCGCCTTCAATTCTCGGTCGGTCGGCTTCGAAATGGGCGGCTTCGCGGCCAAGGGATTCGCGAGCGTCGAATGGGAAGCCGCCGCCAACATCATCGCATTCCACCTCCATCATCTTCAAATCCCGTTGCGTTGGGCGCGCGCCGGCGTCGGGCCGGGGTTCTGCTCGCATTACGACCTCGGGAAAGCCGGTGGAGGGCACAGAGATCCTTGCACCGATCCGGCGAAGTGGCAGCAGTTCGTCACGCTTGTCACGGCTGCTTACGAGAAGGGCAACTTCCCGCCGATTTGGGAGCCGGAACGCGAGCGCACGAAATGCGGCCTTGCCGCTGCGGAGAGCTAATCATGGTCCTTATCATCACGACCGCATCAACGACGGGTGAGACTGTTTGGCCATCGCCTGTGACGCGCCTGGATATTAGCGATGTCCCCGCCGCTAATATCAATGAGGAATCTCAATGACCATCACGCAAACCCAATATTACGCGAACGCCAAGGCGATTCACGCCTTCTGGCTTTCCGAAAAGCAAACGCCGATCTTCGCGGCGGCCATGCTCGCGCAAGCTGACTCGGAGTCATCGCTCGATCCGGGCGCAATTGGCGACCACGGCAAATCCTTCGGGCTGCATCAGCTCCGCATGGTCCGCATCATCTTGATCCGCGATGGCGACGAGCAATGGCCGGGTTGCGGGATCGATGTTTCCAAGCTGCCGCCCCTGGTCAAGCAACTCGAAGCTGTTTGGTGGGAGCTTCAACATTCAGAATCGCACGCGCTCAAAATGATCCAAGCGGCGAAGACTTCATACGATGCTGGATTCGCGGCCAGCGCTTGGTATGAACGACCTGGAGCGTTGGGCCAGAACGTCAAACGCGGCAATCGCGCTGTGTTCTGGGCGAGTTACTTCATGCAACAGCACGGGGGATGATCGATGCGCCGACCCTCACCTTTGAAACTCGCCGGGCTGTTCTGGGCCGCCGCCATCGTCATCGGCGTGCTTGTCTGGATGGTCGGGCTGGCGCGCGCGGAAACGCCTGACTACCGCGATTGGGGCATCCCCAACACAGCCGCCCCAGACTGCCACATCTCCGCCGCGTCAGAATATACCACTCTCGCCGCGATGGTCGGCATTCCCCCGGATGCGCCGATATTCGCGAAGGAGCAGAGCGAATACGTCACGGCTGTGTGTCTCCACGATGCGCTAGGAGGGCGATGATGCGCGCGTTCGCCATCAACTTCACCATCCTTATAGCCGCGTCGCTTGCCCTCGCGGTCGCGCTGTCCGCTTGCGCCGCTGGTAATTGTGAACGCGGAAAAATTGTGTGTGTGAACTGAAAGGACAACCAAATGGAACAGCTAATTCAGGTAATGCAGGCTGAAATCACCGCTCTCACCGCCCGCGTCGCCGAGTTGGAAGAAAAGCTTGCCCGCATCGACGGTCGGCTCGACGAGCGCGGCCGCGATGACCACGATGATCACGATCACGAAGGAGGGCGCTGACATGCGCGCTATCATCATCTCGATCGCTTTCGCATTCGTCGCCGCTGGAGCGGCTATGGCCGCCGACGTGAAATGCTGTTCGGTATGCTGCCACGGGGCAACCTGTGTCATGAATCACCGCGCGGCGCATGACTGCTTGAACCACCCACCGTGCCATTGAATCGCCGCCCATAAAGCGGTGAACTGAGCGACGGAGTAGCCGGACGGGCCGTCGCTTTCTCCCCCGTCCGGCAACTGGAGAAAATGAAATGACTACTCTTCCTAACATGACTAGCTTAATCGGGACGCTTGGAAGTGTGTTCGGCAATACCGCGTCAACCACGGCGTCTGGCTTCGCGGGAACCGTCCTTCAGCAAATGGCTGTTGGTGGCCTTGCCGCCGCTGGCCTCGCCGCCCTCCAGCACCCCGATGTTAAAGCGGCGCTGTTGCCGTTCGACCCGCTGGGCCTCGCTAGCAAGCCGCTTGTTCCGGCACCCGTGGCCGCTCCGGTGGCTCCGGCCCCGGTGGCCATGACTGGCCCGAAGGCGCTCACGGCGGCTAACGTTTTGGCGCTTGGCTGGACTATCGCGCAAGCCGAGGCCAACGGCTACACAGTCGCGGGCTGATAAGGGACAACGATCATGGGCGCGCTGCTTGCTGGAATCGGTCTCGTGCAATTCATCGGCCTCGCGATAAGCGCGGTTGGCGTCGTGGTGCCGGAGGTCGACACGCTTGCTGCGCGCCATCTCGAAAAGCCAAAGCCATGCATCGTGAAATACGTCATCATCACCAAGCCGGTTGACGTTAAAGCGTTGCGCCGGATTCTCGCCCAGAACGCACGGAGCGCGTCATGACCGTCAAAACCATCACGCAACCGACCAGCGGCCAAACCTTCAAACTTGGGCGCCGGACGCCGGTCGCGCGCGGCCCGCGATTGTCGCTGAACCGCTATCTCTTGCGCGCGCTCCCCACGCCGCCGGATGAATGGGATTACACCGCGCCGGCGGCGAGCGTGCTGAGCAAGGTCTATCTTAACGACGTCGAAGGCTGTTGCGTTATTTCTGGCATGGCGCATCTCGAAGGCGTGTTCACGGCGAGCGGCACAGGGACGCCCGTCGCGTTTACCGACGACCAAATCAACGCCATGTATGGGGCGATCGGCGGATTTGTTCCGGGAGATCCCTCCACGGACAACGGCTGCGACGAAGTGACCGCGCTCAACTATTGGGTGCAATCAGGATTTGAGGGCCACAAGATAGCTGGCTATCTCGCGGTCAACGCCGCCGATAAGGACGAATGCGCCACAGCCGCATGGCTATTCGAAAATCTGCTATTCGGCGTCAATCTCCCCGACCGTTGGATCAACCCAATGCCGGCGGCAGATGGCTTCACATGGGGCGTCGCTGGTGCTCCCGACCCTCAGAACGGGCACTGCTTCGTCTCTGCCAAGGGCAACGCCTCCGAAGGCGTTACGATCGATACGTGGGGCATGAGAGGGCTCGTGACATGGGCGGCCGTCGCCGCCTATGCGTCGCACGGCTCCGGGGGCGACCTGTTCACCGTGCTCACCCCGGAAATCGTCTCCCGCGCCGTGGGTAAGGCCGCGAATGGCTTTAATTGGGGCCAGTTGCTCGCTGATTTCGGCGCCATTGGTGGAAAGGTTGCAGCATGAAGGACGATGCGCCACTGATCGTTCCGCGACCCAATCCACGCACCGCTCGGTTCAGATTTGTCACCCAAGAGCACAGCCTGTTCGGGCGACTCATCCGTTGGCGCACGATGGCGCGCATCTCTCACGTCGAAATGGTCCTACCTGACGGATCGATTATCGCGGCGCTGAGTGATCGTGGCGTCGTCCATGTCGATGGCGACTATGACACGACATCGACGATGCAAATTTTCGTCGACATCCCTCTTTTCGACACGGACTTGCTGCGCTGGATTTCCTATCTCCGCAGCAGAGTGGGGAGGCCGTATGATTGGAACGCGGTCTACGGCGAGGCGCTGTTCCTCGACTGGCGGTTCCCCGGAGGGATGATCTGTTCGATGCTCGCGGCGCTGTCTCTCCGCGAGGCCGGCGTTTTCCCGCGTCCATTGTCGGAGCCAGCCCATGAAATCTCGCCGAGGGATCTTCTGCTTATTCTAAGCGCCCACCCGGCGGCAATCGTTCATCCGCCAGAAACAAGGAAATAAACCATGGAATTTCTCAAGTCGATGCTCGCAAACAAGAAGACAACGCTAGGCGGCCTCGCCGCGTTTCTCACCGTGGGCGCCGCTATCGCGCACCAAATGGCCGCTGGCGTCCCGCTGGAGCAGGCGGTCACTGCGCCTGACGTGCTCGGGCTCATTCTCGGCTATCTGGGCCTCGTCGGGAAAGACGCGACCACGCATTCGACTTTGACACAAGTCGAGGACGCCAGCGTGAAGGCCACAGCGAAAGCTACCGCGAAGTGAGATGACGCCCACCGAGATCGCTATCATCGTTTATCTGTCCGCCGTCGTCGCGAAAGTGGCGGCGGCGTTTTTCCGCTGAAATGGCCAGTCGCGCCCAACCAATCACAAGGCTGCGGTCAAAATGTCGAACCACGTCCAGACGCCTCCGGGGAATGGATATAGGATGAATCCAGATCAGGTCCCGCTCAAGGAGCATTTTGACGAGATTGTCGATGCAAAGCTTGGGCGAATCGAGCAAATGCTAACCGACCGCGACAAAGCCTTGTTAGTGGCGCTCGCCGCGCTTGAGCAGCGCATTTCAGAGATGAACCACTCTGTTAGTTCCGACATCAATCGTCTTCACGACAAAATCGAAGTCCACGAAACCGATGTGGACAGACGCCTCGCGGAAATAGAAAAGCCAAAATGGGCGACGTGGATTTCCGGGGCGATGCTTCTTTGCACGATCATCGCGGGTCTATGGTTTCTTGCGATAAACCCTTACACTGCAAACTTGAACAGAATTGAAGCTCAGGTTGAAGCCATCTTGCAGGGCAAAAACCCGCCACCGCCAGCCGTTCATCTCAAGTGACCATTCCGCCACCTTAGCCGCACTCCCCCAATCCCAGGAGAATACGCATCCAGGACAGGATGCGCTGGACGCGGTAGGGCGCCGATGACCTCCCGCATCCTCCATGCCACGTGCATAGGCCGCCGCGATGCGGGGAGTGAGGTCGTGAAAGTAGGCGGCTTCAATCAGTCTCTTCGCGAATTCCTTCGGCTCGGATTTGGTCTTGGCGATTTCCTCATCCCAAATCGCAAAGGCGACATCATCGATCGCGCGCTGGCTCGGCTCGCACCCATCCGCCGCGACCGGCACGGGACGCGAGATGGCGGCAATGGCGTCTCGCGCTGTCTCAACATGGTTATGCCAGCCGCAGTCACGTGCCCACTCTTCCATGTCGCGCAGCCTGTCGACCAGCGCCGTCGTGTCATTGGTCATCATCGTCACCCTCATCGGCTGGCAGCGTCCCGTAGATTTCATAAGTTTTGCGCCACATCTCTATCGCCGCCAATTCGCGACCGTGCCGAAGCCCCATGTCATACCAGAGCGTCGAATTGGCTTTGAACTCGCGCACGGACGACACCCACGCGATGATGCAAATCAGCAAGACCAAAGACGGCCAAAAGGCTAGCGCGATCTCCATCACTTTTTCTCCTCGTTTGTGCGCGCCTCGTGCTTGCCCCTGAACAGCATTGCTCCTTCGGCCTCGTGATCTGTCGGCTCGTAAGGCGGCGTCTTGTCGTGGACAGGCGTGGAGAGATCGTCAATAATCCCCGCCAGCTTTGCTTTTGCTTGGTCATTCGTGATGTTGGCGAACACCTTCGGCGTTCCGTCAGGGTCCATCACTTCCTTCTCGGCGACAGGCGCGGCGAGGGCGGTGCGCACGTCATGGAGTGTCCGTAGGGATGCCGTTATCGCGTCACGAACGCCTTGGTCCCATTCGGACCAACTGTTTTCTGGCTCCCACTCCATCTTTATGGAGTCGATAAGCTGGGCGGAGCCGCAGAGTGTATTCTCCGCTTGCGAGATCGCCTCCCGCAACCGTGTAATCTCCGCGTCGCGAGCGGCTACATCAACGAATTTGCTGTTCATCATCCTGTCGCGATGGGCAATGACGGCGAGGTTGGACTCGGCGAGGCGCATAAGGCGGCAGTGCTCTTTGTGATCTTCGATGCCTAGCTCGATCGCGGCTTCCCATGCGTCTTTATATGATTCCGTGGCCCGCTTCGTCGGGTCGAACATATCGATCGGGTATGCCGCTTTGATCGCCTCGTCCCGCTCTTTTTCCAACTCCCCGATCCTCCCCGGCAGGGATTCGGCGAGGGCAATAGCGGCGCGTCCTTCTTTCGTCCATGGATCATCAAGAGCATCCACGATCTTCCGCGCGTCGTCGGCGAGACCGGAGGCGGGTTGCACGCTAGCTGGAATCTCAATTTCCTTCGGCTGTTCAAGGTCTCGAAAGATGGCGTCGACGAAGGATTTGCGATACGCGGCGGAGGCGTCGAGAGCGCGGCGCATGGCGGCTTTATTCCGAGGTCCGTGTGGGCTTCCCTTCCCCTCCAGGTGGTGGAAAGCATCAAGCGCAGCGATCGCCTCGGGGTCGGTCATTTGATCTTTCTTCATTCTGTCCTCGCGAATTGTGATTCATCTGGCTCATCGGCTCCGGCCCACGAAAGCACATATTCCTGTGTCTGATCCGCGCCGCGCATGGCCCGCAAGAGCGTCACGATGTCATTGCGAATGTGGTTGCGGAGCGATAGCCGGCAACTCGGATAGGTCGCGGCATAGACGGGTTTATACATCTCCCGAAGGTGCGCGATAGCGCGATTGCCGATGATCCGGGCAATGTCGTCGTCTGAGAGCTTCTTTGGCGCATCGGTCATGGGTGGCTACCTCGGGTAGCACCTTATCCACACCGATTGGCGCGAACAGGGAAAGAACGGGACGGCGCGAGCGGCATTGAAACACGCGCGATTTCATCGTATTGCATCATGGCGAAGCCGCTCATAACGGTCTGGTTGGGGGTTCGAGTCCCTCCCGGCCTACCAGTTAAATNNCCCCCAGGATAATCTCGGCGGTCCACGGGACTGCCGGCTGTTCGAATTTCCCATAAGAAAACCGCTTGGCTTCCTTCGCAATCTTTCTCGCGTGCTCCACGGAGTCAGCTACAGCAAAAAACATCGATGATCCGTAGGGAACCGAATATGGGTCTGACCAGATAAACAGCTTCATCACTTCCTCCCTATTTCCAGTGCGGCCCGGTCCTGATACCCTGGACTCAGATGACCGTAATGCGCGAGGATCATAGCCTCGCTTGTTCCCAAGAAATCCGCCACCATGCGCGTCGGCAGGCCCTTGGCCACGAGCCACGACGCCGCCGTGTGCCTTAGGCTGTATGCCGTGACGTTCTGGAGCCCGCACAGCGCCGTGGCGCGTCCGAGCGCCGTCTTCGCGCTCAAGATCGGGGACCCGCCAAAATTGACGACATAGAGCGGGGCAGGGCGGCGCGCCGCGTCCATGCGCTCCCATCGCCGCATGTGCGCCAACAGCCGGGCGGACAGCCTGACGGGCGGCTGGCGCTTATCCGTCTCTTCCTCGCCGCTCGCATGGCGGTAGAAAAGCCCATTTGCTGTGTCGACGAAGGAAAGCCCCGGGCCGTCGCGCCACGTCGCGTTCAGGATCGCTCCCGGGCGTGAGCCCGTGTAGACGCCGATGAGCAAGAGCCGGCAAAGGTGGCGTAGCGGGCGCTTCTTCGTCCCGTGGCCTTCCTGCGTCTCCCGGGTGCGCCAGCACGTCATGAGCAGCCGCGCGAACTCCGCCCGGGTAAGCCATCGCTGGCGAGCCTTTCCACGGGGCGGCAACACGACGCGGACGGTTCCGCGGTGAAACCCTTCCCGGGAGTGGTGATTGATCGCAGCGGCCAGGTCTTGAAGATCTCGCCGCGCGCCGCCCGGTCTTCCCCGGGTCGCGGTATAGGATCGGCATGTCGCTCCCGTGATCTGGTCCAAGGTCATCGTCCCGAAATATTCATTCAGGCGCCCAACGCGCTCGACCGCCTTCTCTGGCCGCGCCTGCCCGGGCGAGACATCGGAGAGATAGATTTTCAGCACGTCCGCGACCGGGATTGATCCACGGCGCCGCTCCCGGCGCGCCGGGTCGTATTTCGAGGAGATGTAGGACGCGAGCTTTGTTTCAGCGATTTGACGGTCTCTCTCAGAGCATCCTGTGCTGATTTGACGGCCTCCGTCCTTGATGATCCATCGGGCGCGCTGGACGAGCTTTCCAGTGGCGTCTCGGCTGGCGGGTCGAAGCCAAAGGTGCGCGCCTTTTGATTGACGAGGCATTTTCGCTGCATCTCCCGAATGGCGGCGCGAGTGACGAAATCCTTGCCCGCGATCCGCATGATTGCAAGCCTGCCTTTAGCCGCTTCGC
>PLZT01000081.1:14714-20810 GCA_003152255.1 Methylocystaceae bacterium
TTGGCTCGCAAGCCCATGAGGTCCAATTGGTGACTTCAACGGAAAATGTCTTCTCGCACTCGGGGCAATCCTGCTCCGTGTAGCGGTCCTCATCGTGGTAAAATCCATCGTCTGGAGTAATGACGTTGCCGCAATAAGGACATTCCGGGCCGTGCGTCGAATAGGTGCGAACCTTTCTCATGCCGCGTCCCTCCGCGCCCGCCACATCGTCACGGCCTCTGCGGAACTCGCCGCCCCGATCTTCTCCCGAATGGTCGTCATCCTCGAAGCCGTTGCTCTCGGGCTCCGTCCAAGCGCCGTCGCCGCCTTTGTCACGCCGCCGTGCTCGACCAGTGCGTCAAGCAATATGCACTCGGCCGGGGTCAATCCGGATGGATCTCCGTATCTCCGCACATTGCCCAATGGATCGCAGGTGTGGGATACGCTCGCTTTGGTTTTCATTGGTTGCGCGCCTTTGCTGCGGCAGTAAGAATCGATAGGATTGTTCCGCCTTCGACCGCGCCATCGACGACCGCAAGAGCGGCGCTCATTTCATCGTCGCTAACCGACCATCCGCCATTTATCAGCGCGATCATGTCGCCTTGGTCGATTACAATTCCCCGGCAAAATGGCTCGCTGTCTTCCATAATGTCGAATGTTGAATGCGGGATCGGCGACGTAATCAGCCATGACAGCTTAGTGTCATCTTTTGGTGCCCAAATAGCTTCAACCAAAACAGGCGATGTTCCGCTGGAAAGCCTCTCCCATCGATCACTGACGCGAACTAAATAGCACTCGCAGCCTTCATAAGCGCCAAATTCATCATTCATGACGCCGCGAACCTCAAGATTGTCGTCGCTGTCTCCGTAGGCTACAAGCAGCCGATTTTGCCGCGCGGTCCTTTCTTCGTCCCGCGTCATTTCAGAGCCGTATTCTCGGCCATTCAACATCGCTGCAAGTTCATCTTTAGTCATCGTCTCGCTCCAAACATCCGTTCGATTTGCGTGGGTAAATGGGTCAATGGCTCTTTTTTGATCGCCGGCTCTTTCTTGCTCGAAGGGAGCGGAGCGGANNGCGGATTCGATTTTCTTCGTCGGCTCTGGCGTTAGCCCGTGGCCTTTCTTTGCGATGCGATCCGCCTTGGCGGCTATCTTCCGCTCCGCCGCGGATTTGACCTCGTGGGGAAGCCGTAAGACCGGCTGCATATTGGATTCGGAATTTGCGCCGCCGTCTTCGATCCTCACGATATGGTCGATGTCGAATTTCTGGCCGTCCGCGATGATGATCGATGTCAATGCGCATTTGTTGCCGAACCGGCGAAGGATGCGGAGCCGCACGTTGTCAGGCGGCATGGAGTCGGGCGTCTTGCCGACCCATTCGACGACGCTGCGGCCTTGGGCTTTTTTGATGCGCGGCGTTTTGCTCACCGTTTTTCGGCGCTGGAAGCCCCGGCCTTTAGGCCGGGGAGGAAAGCGCCGTTCCCTACTTGAATAGAGGCAAGATTGCTTCTATATTTGAAACTATGAAACTCGTTGCAGCCATCAAGCTCAAGCCGACGCGCGAACAGGCCGCCACGCTTCGGGCGACGCTTATTCGCTGCAATGAGGCGTGCACGTCGATTGCGGCGAAGGGCTTCGCGGCTGGCGTCTTCCGTCAGTTCGATCTTCAAAAACTGGTCTATGTCAAAACTCGTTCCGAGTTCGAATTGACGGCGCAAGCCGCCGTTCGCAGCATTTCCAAGGTAGCGGACGCCTTCAAAGTCAATCGTAAATCCGCGCCGGTTTTCCGCCCGCTCGCCGCGCAACCTTACGATGGTCGCATTCTCAGCTTCAAAGGCGCTGACGCGGTTTCTATCTGGACGATCGAAGGCCGCATGAAGGTCAATTTCGTCGCCGGTCAAAAGCAGCGCGATCTGCTCGCCTTCCGCAAGGGCGAGGTCGATTTGTGTTTTGTGCGCGGCAAGTGGTTTCTCGCTTGCACGTGTGACATTCCAGAAACGGAAGGCTTCAAGCCATCCGATTGGCTCGGAGTCGATCTTGGTATTGTTTCGCTCGCCGCCGATAGCGACGGCGTGGTCTACACCGGCGAGGAAATTGAACACACTCGAAGGAAGTCCGCCAAGCGCCGTGCCGGCCTTCAAAGCTGCGGAACAAAGGCGGCGAAGCGTCGTCTCAAGAAACTGTCTGGAAAACAAGCGAGGTTTCAGAAACACACAAACCACGTAATTTCGAAGGCTATTGTGATTGATGCTGAACGCACCTTGCGCGGCATTGCGTTGGAAGAGTTGACGCATATCCGCACAAGGGTTACGGCCCGCCGCAAAGATCGCAACCGCTTGCATAATTGGTCCTTTGGACAGCTTCGCGCATTCGTCGCCTATAAGGCCGCGCGCGCTGGCGTCCCTGTCGTCTATGTCGATCCTCGCTATACGAGCCAAGGTTGCTCGTGCTGCGGAACCATCGACAAGCGGAACAGACCAAATCAAGCAACCTTCTCCTGTGTTTCGTGCGGGCATTCCGAGCCCGCCGACTTGAACGCAGCCCGAAATATTCGGGCTAGGGCGACTGTAACAACGCCTGAAAGTTCTCAGGCGGCGCAAGCTGCTTAGGGAAAGCTCCGGCCTTCAGGCCGGAGAAGATGTTACGCTGCCCTCCCCATGTCGCGCGGGCCAGCCATTGCCGTTATTTCGTCAATCAATTCCTGCGGTGCGCATTTGAGAACCCGCGTCGCCAGCAAATGCACGGCTTGGTCGAACCACGCGGAGAATTTCGTTTGGTCCATGGCGGCGAATGAGATTGAGCCAGGAACCGCATATGGCTTGCCGGTTAGCAGGTTGACGCGAACCTCAGCCAAACCTGTAGCCAGCTTCAATTCGTCGAGCAGGACCGCCTCGGACGCCCATTGGTCGCTATTGTCCACGACCTTGCGGAGCATCGCCCACAAAAGCCGATGATGCTGCGGATTGCGCGCGCGCCGGATAGTGACAAGCACTTCCTTGCCGTCCTTCAACTTTTCGATCATTTCTTCGGCGATTGGATCGGAAGGCCAAAGCGATCCCTTGCGCTTGGTAAAGGCGCGCGCATCAAGGTCTGCGCTCATCCCGCGTTCTCCAATTCTCCACGGCGCGCATCGTCCAAGGCCATTGCCGCCTCATACATTTCACGGTCCATATTGGTCATGTGCGGCTCGATGATCTCCTTGAACGCCGCGTCAAGTTCGTCGCCATCCTTCGCCACAGCGACTGCCTCGCGGTATTTCTCGATGATCGGTATTGGCTTACCCGCGCGCGGGTCTGGCGGCGTCGGCGGCGCGGCGTTCGTTGACTGTGGCGGCACGGGTGGGACGCGCGGCGCGATGCGCTGTGCTGGCTCCGCAACCGGCTTGTGTTCGATCACCGGGGTAGGAGGGACCGGCGGCGTCGGCCGGGCCGGCGTTGTTTCTTCCAATTCCTCGCGAAGATAGAGCCCCCCGAGCACGTCCGCGAATAAATCACGCAATGCGAAGGCGCGCGCGCGCATCTGCAACATGCGCTCTGGATATTGCTGCCACGGTCCAGCCTTGCCCCATAGGCCGGCCTGTTTCGCGTCTTGAACGCTGAATGATCTGACGACAGGCGATTTCTCGCCGCGCCGCTTCGCCTCGCATGTGGCGACGCGCTTATCACCTTCTCCGTGGATTTGCTCGTTGATGAATTCACAAAGGCCAGAACCGCGAACGAGCCCAACAACGCCGTCGCCCCAAATCGTCGGACGCCCATTGACGACCGCGATGCGTTGCAGAGCGGCCATCGGCGTCAGTCCAATTTCAAGCCCGTGCATAATGGCGACCATTGCCTTCTCTGGCGTGTCGAGTCCCTTCGGCGCCATGCCGGCCATGCAAACAGCTTTCGCGAGCCGATAGCATGAATCCATGTCGGTCGGCACGATGGCCGTAGGGCGGGCGCCAGCCTGTAATTGCGGGCGCGGTTCGACGGATATAACTTCTCCCATGATTTTTTACTCCTTCACTGTCTTGACGGACGGCACGGCGAGACCAGCCTTCATCGCGACATTGGTCAGCTTTTGCAGAACGTCTTTCAAATCCTGCGCGGGCTCAGGAACCGAGGCGAAGAAATTAGCGACCGAGCGCCAATCTTCGACAACGTATCGCGTCTCAGTTCTGGCGCTGATCACCCGTCCAGTTCCGATCTTGGTTTTCTCCGCGACGACCTCAACCGGCTTTACGACGGGAGGCGGCGCGGCCCCGATCTTGTCGGCTTCCTCGCGCACCTTGCGATTGGCTTCGTCGGCGATGCGGCGTAATTCTTCGTTCGCTTTGCGGGCGTCTTCGGATTTGCGGGCGTCTTCCGCGCGCGACCACGCCAGCCCGATTTCCTTGATCTTCTCTTTGAGTGTCTTCGCCTTATCGCGGATCGGAACAAACCATTTTGCGTCGATGGCTTTCCCTGCCTCCAAATGCGGAGCCTTTTCCGTCTTGTGGGCCTCCGTCGCGCGCTGCTCAAATTTCAGGAATTCAGCGGAATAGTTCGCCGCCGTGTCCGCCTCGACTTTGTTCGACGGCTTGCCGGTAATTGCCTTCTCGGCGTCGGCTCCAGGAAGGGTCATCAACCACGCGCGGCATTGCGTTTCGAGCGCGACGATCTCGGCGGCGAGCGCGCGGTCTGGCGTCAGTTCCTCTGGCGGATTATTGTCGGTCTTCTCGACGATGCGCCCCGCCGCTGGAACATCCTCCGGCCAGCCTTTCCCCTCCGCATGCGCCATATAAATTTCGCGGCTGATCGGCTTGCTCAAGACAAAACCAAAGACTTCATCTATTTCGTCTTCGTGGCGCGGATTGTAACCGGCCGTCACAGACCATTGGAGCGCGCCATTTTCGTCGCGCCATATCGCCACTGCCCGCTTATTGCCGTCGCGATAAAACCCGCTTTGTGGATTGCCTCTTTCAATGAGATCGTCGCGCTTTTCTCCGCGCAACATGGCAGTCCAAAATTGCCATTGGTCACTCATGCTGCCCTCCTATATTGACCATGGAGACGTATTGATTCCAAATTGTAAGCAATTCAGGCGCTCTTTCCACGTGAATATTCCCGTGATCGGATCATAGTTGAGAATCTGGCGCAGCAAATCATGCGTCAACGCCCACTGGTCATCCGGCGCGTCGATCCGTTCTGCAACTTGCGTGTCCATATCCACTCCTTTGCTTTGCGCGCGCCGTCAGTCCCTATATCGATCCGGGTCCGCCGGTTCCGCTTCCAGCTTGTCCACGTCCACGGCCTCGATAAGAAGCCGCTCAAGCCAGTTGGGACAATCTAGGAAAAAAAGTTTCCCTATTCCCGGCTCGCCTGGGTAGCAATCGCGCGTCATGAAGGGGCGCACGCGGATGATCTCGACCTCCGGCCCTTCTGCTGGCTGTTCCCATGTCTGTGGCGATCCTGGCGTGATGTAAAAGTCGATCTCGACCGCGAACGTCGCGTCCTCGTTTTCGTTTAGGGTGACTACTTGGGTGTCGCTGTGCTTCGTGCGGTAGCGGGTCATCAAACCATCCCCGCAACACGCGGCTCCGCAAGACCGCAAAAACCCGGTCGGCGATCTCCCCAAGGACGCTTCCAAAAAACAGGATTTCCGCGTCTTGGAGTTCGGAAAATAGTTTCGTCTTTCATTTCAACCCACCCATCTCCGTCCGGCCTCGGTGGCGCATAATCCGATGGCGCGTCATATCCTTCGAATTCATGCCTCGTCAGCACATCTTCGAATCCATCATCAGACCATCGCCACGCCATGCACTGCGAGCCAATGCACGCGGTGAATTTGTCAGGGTTAAAGGCCCAATTGATGCATGACTTTTTCGCGGCTTCCGCCTCGGTCACAGTGTTCATATCAACCCGCGCTCCTTCGCTAACCACGTGGGGAGAGTTAGTGTCGCGATCCCCTTGCCGCGCTCTTTCATTGACGGGTCGAACTCGACCTCGCATTGGCTTTTCGGAATCCAGATGGCTTTGGATTTGTCACCGTCATCGGAAACGAGAACCGCTTTTTCTGTCTCGGCGTGCATTTGCACGGTCACGTCGATAAGGTCGGATTTCATTCTCAATTCCTCCCGCTAGCGATGGCGGCACCT
>PLZT01000495.1:0-3015 GCA_003152255.1 Methylocystaceae bacterium
CCAAGTCAATCCGTCCAGCGGCGAACTCCGCTTCAATAGCGCCGCTTACGCGGTCGACGAGCTTTTGCGACGTCGGGCCGAGATTGGAGCCCGAGGAATTCGCGGCGTTATAGGGAGCATCGACGGTCTTGGTTGAGTCCGCGGGGTCGGGCGTGCTGGTCGCCGAGGGGCGGCCGTGAAAATAGCGATCCGAGGTGAAGTTCTGACCGATCAAGGACGAGCCGACAATCTTGCCATCACGCTCGATCACGCCGCCATTGGCTTGATTGGGAAACACGAGTTGAGCGACGCCAGTGATCGCCAAAGGATAGGCTAGGCCGTTCAAGGCGGTGAACAAAACGATCATCACGATCGCGGGACGCAGTTGGGCCAACATGATGGACTCCTCAAGCCAGATGCAGGGCGGAGACGACGAGGTCGATGAGCTTGATCGCGACGAACGGCGCGACGATGCCGCCCAGGCCGTAGATCAGCAGATTGCGGCGTAGCAGGGCGGCGGCGCCGACGGGACGATACTCGACGCCCTTCAAGGCCAGCGGGATCAGCGCAATGATGACCAAGGCGTTGAAAATGACAGCGGACAGTATCGCCGACTGAGGCGACGCGAGCTTCATGACATTGATCGCCTCCAGTTCCGGGTAGGTGACGACGAACAGAGCCGGAATGATCGCGAAATATTTGGCGACGTCATTGGCGATGGAGAAAGTGGTCAGCGATCCGCGGGTCATCAGCAATTGCTTGCCGATGGCGACGATTTCGATGAGCTTGGTCGGATTGGAATCGAGATCGACCATATTGCCGGCTTCGCGCGCCGCCTGCGTGCCGGTCTGCATGGCGACGCCGACATCGGCTTGCGCCAGCGCGGGCGCATCGTTGGTGCCGTCGCCGCACATTGCGATGAGGCGCCCGCCCTGCTGCTCCTTGCGGATATATTTCAACTTGTCCTCGGGCGTCGCCTGCGCGATGAAATCGTCGACGCCGGCTTCCGATGCGATCGTCGCCGCCGTGATCGGATTGTCGCCGGTCACCATGACCGTCTTGATGCCCATGGCGCGTAAAGCGGCAAACCGCTCCTTGATATCGGGTTTGACGATATCCTTGAGATGAACGACGCCGAGTAGTCGTCCGTTCTCGGATACGGCAAGCGGCGTGCCGCCCGAACGGGAAACGCGCTCGACCGCCCGCTTGAAGTCCTCGGGCGCCTGATCCCCGACCAACCCCGTCTGCCCTAGTATGGAATCGACCGCGCCTTTACGCAGAGCGCGTCCGGGAAGATCGACGCCCGAAATCCTGGTATGAGCGGAGAAAGGCACAATCCGCGCGTCGGCGTCCATGTTAGGCGCGGTCAGGCCGTAGCGGCTGATCGCCAGGGACACGATCGAACGCCCTTCCGGCGTCTCGTCGGCGAGCGAGGCGAGCATGACGGCTTCCGCCAGACCCTGGTCAGACACGTTGCCGATCGGAATGAACTCATCGGCCATGCGGTTGCCGAAGGTGATGGTTCCGGTCTTGTCGAGCAGCAACGTGTCCACGTCGCCCGCCGCCTCGACCGCGCGGCCTGAAGTGGCGATGACGTTGAAACGGATCAGTCGATCCATGCCGGCGATGCCGATCGCCGACAGCAGCCCGCCGATCGTCGTCGGAATCAGGCACACGAGCAGCGCAATGAGCACCGTGACGGAAAGAACCGTTCCCGAATACCCGGCAAGCGACCAGAGCGTCACGCAAACGATGAGGAAGATGATGGTCAATCCCGACAACAGAATCGACAACGCGAGTTCGTTAGGCGTTTTCTGGCGCTCGGCGCCTTCGACCAGCGCAATCATGCGATCAATGAAGGTCGCGCCGGGCGCGGCGGTGATCTTCACCTTGATCCAATCGGAAAGAACCGTGGTTCCTCCCGTCACCGCCGAACGGTCGCCACCGGCTTCGCGAATGACCGGAGCGGACTCGCCGGTAATCGCCGACTCATTGACCGAAGCCACGCCTTCGACGATTTCACCGTCACCGGGAATGAGATCACCGGCCTCGACGAGAACGATGTCTCCGATCCTCAGATCTAGCGCCGAGACGCCCTCGACGACGCCTTTCATCCCGCTCTTGTTATCGGGATCGATCAGCCGCTTCGCATGCGTGTCGCTTCGCGTCCTGCGGAGGGCGTCGGCCTGCGCCTTGCCGCGCCCTTCCGCCACAGCTTCGGCGAAATTGGCGAACAGCACGGTAAACCACAGCCAGGCGGCGATCTGGCCCGAGAACAGCGTGACGCCGTTGTGCGTGACCAGATCGCGGATAAAGAAGATTGTCACGACCGCCGAGACAGCCTCGGTCACGAAAATCACCGGATTTCGCGCCAGCTTCCTAGGATCGAGTTTATGGAACGCGTCGAACGAGGCGCGTCTGATGATGGCCGCATCGAACAGGCCGGGTGCGACGACTTTGTGGGACATGGAAGAAACTCCGCTCAGAAGGTTTTGCCCGCTTGCATCAGGAAGTGCTCGACGACTGGACCCAGTGCGAGAGCCGGGAAATATTGGAGCAGGTACAGGATGACGATGACGCCGAGTAGCAGCCCCACGAACAAGGGTCCGTCCGTCGGGAAAGTGCCGGCCGAGGCAGGCGCTTTCTTCTTCTTGGCGAAAGAACCCGCCAAGGCCAGCACCGGAATCACATAGGCGAAGCGCCCGAGGAACATCGCAAGGCCGAGCGTGGTATTGAACCAGGGCGTATTGCCGCTCAGGCCCGCGAAGGCCGAGCCGTTGTTCGCGTTGGTCGAGGCGAAAGCATAGAGAATCTCCGTTAGGCCGTGCGGTCCGGCATTGCCCAGACTGTCGAGCGCGGATTTCACCATAACCGACGCGGCGGAGAAGCCGAGCACGGTGATCGGATAGATCAGAACCGCCAGCATCGCGAGTTTCATTTCGCGGGTTTCGATCTTTTTGCCGAGATATTCCGGCGTGCGTCCAACCATCAGGCCGGCGACAAAGACGGCCACGACGGCGAGAACGAGGAAGCCAT
>PLZT01000495.1:3080-6457 GCA_003152255.1 Methylocystaceae bacterium
TGCCGCCCGCGGGATCGACGCCGATCGCTGTCAGCAACGGGTTGCCGTTCGCTTCGGCCCAGTAGGCGACGCCAATGCCGGTGACGAGCACAATGCTCATGGCGATCGCGATCGCCCGTCCTTGCCGGAAATCGAAAACGGCGCGTCCAAATGCGAACACAGCGGCGAAGGGCACAACGAGGATGGACCATATCTCGAGCATGTTGGTGAAGGCGTTGGGGCTTTCGTAAGGATGCGCCGAATTGGCGTTAAAAAAGCCGCCGCCATTGGTGCCGAGTTCCTTGATCGCTTCCTGGCTCGCCACTGGGCCAATGGATATGATCTGCTTGGCTCCCTCAAGCGTCGTCGCTTCGAACGATCCGGCGAGCGTCTGCGGGGTTCCGAACGCAACGAGTGAGAGTGAGACGAAGATCGCCAGCGGCAGCAATACGTAAAGCGTCGCCCGTGTCAGATCGACCCAGAAGTTTCCGACGGTCGGAGATTCCGCGCGAGCAAAGCCACGCACCAGCGCGAAGGCCATGGCGAGACCAGTCGCCGCGGAGACAAAATTGTGAACCGTGAGCCCAAGCATCTGAACGAGATGACTCATTGTCGTCTCGCCGCTGTAGTTCTGCCAGTTGGTATTGGTGATGAAGCTCATCGACGTGTTGAAGGCCAGATCCGCCGGAACCGGATCGAAGCCTTGTGGATTGAGCGGCAGAACATTTTGCAGCCGTTGCAACGCATAGAGCGATAGAAAGCCGACGAGGCTGAAAGCGAGCATGGCGGTCGCGTAGACGAACCAACTCTGTTCTCGCGCCGGATCGACGCCGGAGAGCTTATAGAATACACGTTCGACTGGGATTAGAACGCGAGACAACACAGTACGCTCGCCCGCGAGCACATGCGCGATATAGGCGCCGAGCGGAACAGCCGCGGCGAGCACGGCCGCGAGCACGAGGGCGATTTGCGCCCAACCAACGATAGTCATGATGTCACCTCGTTGAATCCAAACCGTCTTTTAGAATTTTTCGGGGTGAAGGAGCGTGTAGACGAGATAGACGCCAAGCGCCAAGGCGACGCAGAGACCGATGATAGGCTCATACATGAAGCGCTCCCTCTCAAAGACGTGCGCAGGCCCGCGCATAGGCGCCGACCACCACAAATAAGAAGACGCCGAGACCGACATAAATGAAATCGGACATGTTTCACTCCTATTGCGCGACCGCGAAAGGGATATAGGAGCAATCGCCATAAGGGCGCCATTCCGAGTTTGGCGTCGCCCTATAAGGAATTCATAAAGGCGACCGCCATGTTGTCGCGGGCAGTATGGCTTTACATCATCGGACAATTGTACAAGGCCGCGCCGGCGGCGGCGAATCTTTCGTCATCGAAGCAGGGGCGCTCGCTGGAGGCGGCGAACCCTGCTTCCGACTCTCGCCCCGCCTGGACCTTTGAACGTCCAGGCACGCCGGCCGTTCAGGCAAATTGGGGAGGTGGGTTTCAAGCAATTTCGCCTTACTGTCATCGATCACATATTGAGACCGACAAGCCGAAAAGTGTTCGATTTTTAAAGCTAATTCTAGGTTGGAGACATCGACGAACGACTGTGTCGCTTTACAAGAAATTTATGCCATCGGGCTTTCTTCCGTATCGATCTCTTATGCCATCCGGCCGTACATCCACGCCGCGGTCCACACCCCGGATCGCGTCACCACAGGCGTGGAAATGTCCATTCCCTCGAATATCGGCGAAGCGCGGGAAACCCGCAGCCGGGATACAGGTCTGCAATTCGTCGTTGGGCAGGATGAAATAGGTCGCTGGGTCGCAGTGGAGAGCCAAGGCCGGGCAGGAGGAATTTTCGTCAATCGACAGGCCGCATTGAACTACGCGGCGTTTGAGGCAGGCCAGCGCTCGGATGCCGTGCGGTGTTCGACCGAACCGTTGGCGTTATGGAGGTAGCCCGATGCAAGCGCCTCCATCACATGCGCCGCGCGCGCCCCCCTACCGACCTTCGTCAGGATATTTCCCCTTCTTCATTGGCAGGGATAGCCGCGGCAACTGGGTCGTTTGTGATCAAGCCGGGCTATGCGGCGCCGTCTTTGTCAAGCGTTCCGAAGCCCTTCGCTTCGCCATGCTGGAGAGTGGACGTCGTCCGCGGGCGGTGATCATGGTCCCCGGCATTCTCGATTTTAGCATCGGTGGGCCAGCAAAAACCGTCGCCAAAGATCCGAAGAGCGTCATGGAAGCCAAATCGGAGCGCGCAGCCGAGCATGGGTCTGATGGTCCCGTCGAAGACAAGTCCCGACAGTGAGACTTTAGGGTCGGTGCACACCGCTAACCAATCCAAGTTCCCGTGCGTGGAGGCGAAGATTGTCCCCGCAATATGAACACCGCGATACCGAACCGTTGGTTCATGAAGCGGGTGATCGGCGCGTGTTCGCGCCCAGCAGATACGGAGCACAAAGATGATCGATCTCATTCGCCAAATCATCGACGCGAAGGGCCTTTTGCCGGTGGTGGCGCGAACGCTCGCTCCAAACGCCAACCTCTACGAGGCGGGACTCTCCCCCTTCGCCGCGATACAATTGATGCTCGCGCTGGAGGAGGCCTGCGGCGTCGAATTTCCCAGGCAAATGCTGCGCCGACAGAGCTTCTCGTCGCTCAATTCGATCGCCGCCTGCCTGGAGCGCGTGGAACGCAAAGCGGCGTAGGTTCTAGCGCTCAAAAAGTCGAATTGCCTGTGATCTTGATACACTCGGCAACAAATTGAAAAAGCCGGCGCCTCGTTTCGTATCACGAAATCAAATAGGGTAAGGCAGCAGTCCCCGATACGGGGGCCAATTTACGAGGAATGCATTCGTTCGCAACTGAAAGATCACTCGAGACTGGGAGTCCTCTTATGTCAGGCAGTACGGTGGCGTCACTCCTCGCGCTGATCGCGTTGCCGGCGGTGGCATTCGCCGCTGACCCGCTGAGTCAAAAGGGACCGCCTGCCGCGCAGCCGCTCATCTATTCCTGGAACGGTGTCTACCTCGGCTCTCAGTTCGGTTATTCCTTTAACGAGGTGAGCGAGCAGGCGACGGACATGACGCCCAGCTACCTCGGCGCTTCGGGCGTCTTCACATCCCTCGCCAATCCGGTCTTCGACGCCCAGAGTTATCTGTCGAAAGGGCTCTTTACCGGAGTGCATGTCGGATACAACAAACAATATGGGTCGCTCGTCGTAGGAACCGAAGCCGACGTAGATTTTGCGGGGATGCATCGCGCCGGGACGCAGTTCAACATGCTGGCCCTTGGGCTCGGAGGTCCCTATGGCGTCAACATTCAGGATAATTTCCGTTTGTCGCTGCGAGGCCGGCTCGGTTACGCGCAGGATCGGTCGCTGTATTATCTCA
>PLZT01000699.1 GCA_003152255.1 Methylocystaceae bacterium
GTCTGGCCGAGTCTTTACGAGAAGCAACGCCGCATCATCCTTTCCGCCGGCATGCTTGGTGTCCGTGGCCGGGTTCAGCGCGAGGGCGAGATCGTCCATATCATCGCCCATTGGCTGACGGATATGTCCGGCAGCTTGGCGAAAATAGGCGGCGCCTGAACTTGCAATCAGCAGGACGATTCCAAAACATGCGGGGCAGAGGCGCCACTTCGGCCCGGCTCGGGTGCACGAAGCCATAATGGAAATCAGCGCCTGCGAACCAAGAAAGATGGCCCCGATCAACGCATCCTGAGCCCGCCGCTGCCGCGACCCGAGTCCCCGGCCTCGGCGCGCCTTTTCTTCTCGATTATTTCCGCAGCCTCCGTCTCGGTCGCCGGGCAAAGAGGGCCCCCGAAAATCTGGTGCTCGCCGTTGATGTGCTTGACGAGATTTGCGATCTTCAATCCCGCGACAAACCGCATCGTTGTGATCATGACGCGCGATGCGAGCACCTGATGCCGCAGCGGCAAATGATCAATTCTCGGCGGGTTGCCCCGCTTGTCGATCATCCAATGTGCGTAATCGATGACGCCCTGTGCGTTCAACGACTCCTGGTTCCTTTTTGCTGTCGTTCATGATGGACCTCCTGCTATGACGAAGATCGTAAGCAGGATCCAAGAAAGCAACAAAACTTATCCGCGACATTTCTGGCGGCTTGAATTTTGGCTTCGAGCGTCGATGCCGAATCCGCTCCTTGCGAAATTCCGCTTACGTCGCTAACACCGCCGGACTGCAAAAGGGACGCAATCCCGGCATTTTGAAATCTACACAACCTTGAAAGGGTTCTCATGGCCAAGGCAAAAGTCAGCAAGTCAAAAATCAGCAAGCCCGAAGCGGCGCCCCTTCGCCCGGTCAAGGAAACCTTCACCAAGGCCGCGTTGATTAACCTGATTGCCGAACAGAACGACATCCCCCGCAAGACCGCCGTAGGCGTCTTCGCCACGCTGGAAAGCGTCCTGCTCGGATCTGTGCATCCGCGCGGTGTGGGGGAATTCACCTTGCCGGGCTTGCTGAAAGTGACCCTTCGCAAAGTGCCGGCCCGCAGGGCGGGAACCTTGGTCCGCAATCCTGCCACCGGCGAGATGGTGAAGGGTGCCGCCAAACCGGCGAGCATGCGCGTAAAGATCCGCGCCTTGTCGAAATTGAAGACGGCGGCCTCGGGCTGATTTGTCGTTCGGGCGGGCAAAGGACTCCTGTTATTGCTTCGCCCGAGCGCCTTGCCTTGCCGGAGAGAACGCTCAGAGGTCCTTCAATGATGTTCATTGGCACAACGTGATGATCCTCGTCATACCCTCAGCCATCCCCTCATTTTTCGTCGCAGGCCATTTGCAACCATAGGTGCAAATTTGGATTGAGAAATACTCGCTGTGCGAGTCTTGCGGGCCGGGAATTTCGTTTTGCGGTCATCGTTGGTGAGGGCGTGCCATGCCAAGTTGCCCTTTCGTCCACCTAATTCTCAAGTCGAAGGGCCAAAAAGTGCCAAAATCAGGCTCGTTTAAAAATGAGGGGATTCATGAGCGTCATACCGCCGCTGGCGGCGTAAGCAAGCGAGGACTTTCGCGCGACTGTTCGCTCGGCGAAGGGGCATGACCTCGTCCCGTTTCCACCAGCGACCCTCTCAGGTGTCTGCGTAGCCCTGTCCTCAGTGGCGGGGCATTTTTTTGCGCGATCACCGCCCTACCACGCGATGCCCGCCAGTTGACGACACGTCAACGCGCTCGGAGCTGGAAACCGAACAGACGAAGCGGCCTGCCAAGGAGCCCAGCGTTATGATGGGGGAGTTTTTGCTTCGCCGTTGACAGATTCCTCCATCGAAACGACATTCATTTAAGCGATTGAATTAAGATATGCTCGATGCCGATAAAGACTCTCGACCAGCAGCGCCATCATGCGCTTCATGCGGAGAACAAGGGGCAATATGGAGAGCGAGGGAATGAGTTCGGCGTCGAGCGCCACCGAAATCGCGATCCGCGCCGGGGCGATCGGGCATCTCTTCAATTCGATTGACCCCTCGCCGTTCCGGGAAAAGGACCTCGATGCCGGCGTCGAGGAGTTCATGGTCGGCTGGGTGCGCGAGCTGCCGCAAGGCACGCCCTTCACCATCGTGGTGCATTTGCCGCCGGAGGAAGCGGCAAAACCAGAGGCTGCCCGGATTGGTGAGGCGTTCGCCCACTATTTCGAATACCGGGCCGAGGTCAGCGTGCATGAGCTACATGAATTGTTCCGTATCGGTCGCTGGTCACTTGCAATCGGCATCGCAGTGTTGATCGCTTGCCTGGTCGGGAGCCAGATAGTCACCGCGATTTTACCAAACCAAATGGTCGCGCGCGTGCTCGAGGAAAGTCTGATTATTGTCGGCTGGGTGGCGAATTGGCGTCCGATCGAGATTTATCTATACGATTGGTTGCCGATCCGGCGCCGGATCGGGCTTTTCCGGCGTCTCGCCGCCGCGCCGTTGCAAGTCAGATCCAGCTAGCCCGCCGACGGTGCCACCGCCGCAGGCGCTTGGCCGGCAAGCCAGTAAACCGTTGAAGAAGTCAGCGTGTTGCAGTGCCTATGGGACGTATCCCCGCCGTCGGCTCACGATGCACGAAAACCAAACCAACCAAACTGGCAAATAGCTTTTCTTCAGGCGCGATCCGCCTCAATCCGCCCGCGCTGGGATGGCGACGCGCATAGGATCGTCGAGCCGCCTGTCGAGATAGGCGTCCACTGCCGAAATCAGCGGCTCGATCTTGTTCTCGAAGAAATGGTTGGCGCCGGGCACAACGGCGTGTTCGATGACGGTGCCCCTCTGGGTTTTCAGCCTCTCGATGAGCCCCGTGACCTCCTTCAGCGGCGCCACCCGGCCGAGATCGCCATGGACGAACAGGCCGGAGCGCGGGCAGGGCGCGAGAAAGCTGAAGTCGTAACGATTCGCTGGCGGGGCGACTGAGACGAAACCCTCGATCTCGGGACGGCGCATGAGTAATTGCATCGCGACCCATGCGCCGAAAGAGACGCGCGCGATCCAGCAGGCGCGTGCGGTCGGATTGGCGGCCTGCGCCCAGTCCAGCGCCGCGGCGGCGTCAGAAAGTTCTCCCGCGCCGTAATCGAACGTCCCAAGGCTGCGACCTACGCCGCGGAAATTGAAGCGCAGCACGGAGAACCCGCGCTCGGCGAAGGCGTAATAGAGGTGGTGGACGATGCGGTTGTTCATCGTGCCGCCGAATTGCGGGTGCGGATGCAGGACGAGGGCGATCGGCGCCCCGTTCGTCGCGGACTGGTGGAAGCGGCCTTCCAGCCTGCCGGCGGGACCGGTGAAGAAAACCCCTGGCATGGGCCTCCCTAGCGCCTGCGCGATCCATCACCCCGTGGCGGGCTCTGCGCGGCAAGAAATTTCGGAATGGTGCTTCCCTTTAGCATGTCCGACCTGTCGGAATGCAAGGGCTTTCAGGGACGACAGAACTCGGAACTTCGGGCTGGCGCGCTTGGCGCGATAATTTCGCTTGGCTAGGTAGGGCGCTGCGATGTGGGATCAGCAGATTCCGTGATTCCGTCTTGTGCGAAGGACTGAACGGAGGCAAGCTGAAGCTTAGAACTCCGCTCAGCGCAAGAAACGGCGACCGATACTCTCTTTTCCTCCGCAACGAGAGCAGAATAAATGGCTGACGCCTCGGATAAATACGACAGGGAGCGACGGAATGAAGAGGCGACGCCATCATCGCCGCTGACTCGGTTGTGGAGCCATTTCAAAAACGCGTTTTCACGAAACGACGACGAACGGCGGAGAGAAGGCGGTGAGCCTTTATCGATGGCTTGGGTGTGGAGCCAGTTCAAGGCAGAGTTTCCGCAGAGTGACGAAGAACGGCGCGCCTTGGATGAGCAGCCCGCGCCGATGGCTTGGGTTTGGAGCCAGTTCAAGGCGGTGCTTCCACAGCATGATGAGGAACGGCGCGCCCTAAATGAAGCACCCACGCCGATGGCATGCGTGTGGAGCCAGTTCAGGGCACGGTTTCCGCAGAGCGACGAAGAGCGGCGGGCGTTGGATGGAGCGCCCACGCCGATGGCATGGTTGTGGAGTCAGTTTAGGGCACAATTTCCGCAGCGTGACGAAGAGCG
>PLZT01000280.1:0-387 GCA_003152255.1 Methylocystaceae bacterium
CGCCGCGGCGCGCGCCGCCTGCTGGTCTGGAAATTCCGACATCGGCGAGAACAGCGAGCAGGAGGCGAGACGCCCGAAGCCCTTGAGTTCGCTTAAACCGAATTCGACGTCGCCGGCCGGAAACCGCAGCCGCAAAGCGTTTGTGGGGAGGGCGGATTGGCCAACCCCAGGCGATTCCGCGACGATCAGGTTCAAAAACCACGGCGTCACGACAATGCCGAGGACATAGCCGGCGAAATCTTGAAAGCCCACCGCCTCGACGACAAGCGCGTCGTTGCAAATCGGCGCGCCGCGCATCGCGGTCGCCTGAATCTCGCCATAAATCACGGCGATCCTGTCGCCGATCGCCTCAGGGCTCATCTCGGCGCCTTAGGAATTTTTCCCGTG
>PLZT01000280.1:417-13591 GCA_003152255.1 Methylocystaceae bacterium
TCGCCAATTTCCAGCGTGTCGAGAATGATCGCGTCCGTCGCGTTGAAGAATTGCACCGACCAGACATGACGCGCGCCGGTCGCGGTGATCTTGCAGGCGCCATAGCCGCGCGAGAACAATTGCACCGGGCCATCGCCCAGAATTTGCTGAAGAAAGCTCATGTCGACGTCCGACATTGGCAGCAGCGAGAAATTGATGGCGTGGGAGGGCTCGCCCTCGCGCCAGGCGCTCATGCGCTCGGCGATTTCGGCGAGCAGCGGCATGACGTTCATCGCCCCCTCGGGCGCCGCGCCGAACAGCAGTCGATCGGCCGTGAGCGCCGCCGCGCGCCGGACAATCTCCGGAATGGCGCCGACTTCCAGATAGTCGGCGCCAACCCGTCCCGAGGCGTCCATGAAGCGCACGCGCCACAGCCCGGCGACCGAGGCTTCGGCGATTTGCGCGACGACGCCGCCCGGAAGCGCCGCGAGTCCGCTGACCTCGCCTTCGCCGAGAACCTGAGTGATCAGTTCAAGATCGTCCCGCGCGTAATCGGTTATGTCGAACAGGCGTCCCGGCGCCGCGGCGTCCTGGTTTTGCAGGGCCCGCGCGAGTTGCGGCAGCAGCGCCGCCGCGCGCGGGCAGCGCGCGATCAACTGCTCGCCGCTGCTGGTGGCGAGAAAGGAAACAACGCCGCTCGTCCGCCGCGCGCCGCTCGCGTCGCCGCCGCCGAGCGGAACGACGGACAGGGCAGCGTCGGACCCCTCTGGCGCGACCCAAAATCCAAGTTTCATCTCACGGCCTCGCGCTTGGAATAGATGACTTCAACCCGCGGCCCCGACGCCGCGACCAGCGCCGGCGCGCCGGGCGTCAGCATCGCTTCGATACGCGCGATATAGTCGGGCCAATCGTAAACCTTCGGGAGGACTCCAAGCGTCTCGCCGCCGCGGGTGACGACGAGGCTGGGAAAGACGCCGACATGAAACCGCTGCTTGAGCGCGGCCTCGGCCCGCGTCGCGACGATCGCCGCGCGCAGGCGGCCCGCGAAAGCCTCGAGCAGTTGCGGCAGGATGATCGCGACATCGTGGGTCTCGCCGCGCTGCGCCAGATCGCCCGCGAAAAACAGGATGTTGTGCTCGGCTTCGCTTGTGGCCGGGCTCAGAAAGGCGTCGATCGACGTCTCGTCGACCGCGACCACTCCGTGCTTTTCGCTCAAATCGCGCAACAGCGGCGACGGCATCAGGCTTCTCCTGTCTGCGATTGCGCTGATGAGCGCGATCGTCTGCATTGACGACCGCAATCGCCGTGCCAGTCTCATGCTCAGAACTGGCAAGCTATATCGCCTGACTGCAAAGAGATTTGCCGATATCGAGAGCACGGCGAGAAGATGAGAATGGAAAGATACTTGCCATAAATGGATAGCTGTTTACCGAATCGAACCGGCGGCCCTCGCCAATTGAATTAGCGCAAAAACTCGGGAAGCTCCGGCTCCCGGTCGATCAGATCGGCGAAGCGGTGGTCGACGTTCTTTCCCTCCAAGACTTCGCTTAAGGCGTCGAGCGCATCGTCGATCTGGGCCGCCTCGACATCGTCGAGGAGGCGCACGGCGGAGCCCAAATACACCAGCACCTTCGCGCCGGGAGCTTGCGCGCCGATCAGCAGCATCGAAACATTTTGCGTGTCGCCGCGCCGCTCGCATAGCGCCACGCCATCCCCGCATGTCAACACCGTCATGGGAAAACCGATGCACATGCGGACACTCTCGCGAAAATGAAAAAAGGATCAGCGCGCCGAGGCGCGGCGTCTTCTGGCGGTTAGCGGCCAGGCGACCGCGACGGCCAGCGCCGCCCCAACGCCAATCGCCGCGAGATGATCCATTTGCGTCACGGCGTGCGCGACGCTCCAGAGCAGTTCCGCGCGATGCGGCCCTGGATGCGCTTGCGCCGACGCCGGAACGAAAAGCGCGCTGATCGCCAGAATTTCTCTAAACCCATGACGCATGGCTAGTCTCCCACTTCATCCGCGACGCCGGACGGCGCGCGTCTCTCATAGGCGTGATAGTCGATGTCATTGGCCAGCAGCCGTCCCACGCCCACGTCTCGCGCCGCGCGCGGCCGGCAAGCGACGCCCCATTCGCTCAGCACGCGCAGCGCGGCGGACAGCGCGGGATCGATCGCCGCGCGCGCCGGCGCGGTCAAGGGTCCGCCCCAATCCTCGAGATCGAGCGGCTGACAGCCGATCAGCGCGAGCCGCGCGGGGTAACGGCCCAGCAGATCGGCGGCGCTCAGCACTTCCTGAAAGCCGGTCTGATGCAGGCTCATCTTCTTCGCGCCGGTGAAGCGCGGCACCTCCTCGTCGCGCACGACGCGCAGCGTTCCCGGCGGGAGGGCGTAATCGATCGCGTCGAACACCAGCAGATGATCGCAAGCCTCGACAAATTGCACGAGGTAGAGACCCTGGGTGCCGCCATCGAGCACGAGCACGTCGTCGTCCGTCTCAAATCGCGCGTGAAAGGCCTCGACGGCGCGCACGCCAAAGCCTTCGTCGGCCCAGAGAATATTGCCGATGCCGAGAATGAGCGTGCGCGGTCGATGCGTCATCGTCAGCTCTCGTATTCGTCGCGGAACAGACGCTCGCCAGAGACCATCGAGGAGATCAGACTCTGGCGCGACACGATATCCTCTCGCACGGCGGCGTAGACGTGAATGATGACGAAGACGACGATTCCCCACATGCCCAGATGATGCCATGTGTGCACATCCTGACTGTTCGGCCAGATCGCGAACACCCAGCCGAAAAGCTTGTATTGCCAACTACCGACACCCGCGCCCTCCGAATAAAGCGCGAAGCCCGTCACCACCATGAAGGTCAACAGCAGCATGAAGAAGAACATGGAAAAATGCGCGAGCGGATTGTGTCCGACGTATTTTTGCGGCCGCTTGACCAAGAATAAATACCAGCGCAGTTCGTAGAAAACGCCCCAAACCCATTTTGGGTTCCACAGCGGCAGCGTGAAAATCTGCCGCGCATAGGCGTTGCCGACGAAGGCCCAATAGATCCGCCCGAGCAAGCCGACCGCCAGCACATAGCCCGAGGCGAAATGGGCGAAGCGGATATAGCCCATCAGGAAATTGGCGCTCGCCTCGCCCGGCGTCGACGGCGGGGGCGAGGCGATGAAATAACCCGTCGTCGCCAGCACGACGATCGCCAGGGCATTGACCCAATGCCACAGCCGCACCGGCGCCTCATAGACATAGACGGTTTGCAACGGGGCGGCGCGTTCGCCGTGACTGTCCAAAACGCCGGGAACCTGCGTCGCCTCGGTCATGATGATTTCCCCTTCGCGCGGACTTGGCGCGCTTTCCGTTCGNNGCGAGGCAGGGATCGAAGGAATGCAGCGTCCTTAGGATTTCCAGCGGCTTTTGCGGATCGGCGAGCGGCGTATCCATCAACGCGGCTTCGAACGCGCCGATATTGCCCTTGGGGTCGCGCGGACTGCCGTTCCAGGTGGTCGGCACGACGCATTGGTAATTGTCGATCTTGCCGTCCTTGACCTTGATCCAATGCGCCAGCGCGCCGCGCGGCGCCTCGGTGAAGCCATAGCCCTTGGCGTCCTTTGGCCAGGCCTCCGGCTTCCACTTGTCGACATTGGCGGTGGAGGAATCTCCCGCCTTGATGGTGGCGATCAGCTTGTCCTGGAAGTGCTTCAGCTTATGCGCGGCCCATTGGCACTCCAGCGCGCGCGCGGCTGTTCTGCCGAGCGTCGAGAACAGCGCCGTCACGGGAACATCGAGCGTCTTGAGCAGCCGGTCGGTCGGCTCCTTGAACTCCGGATTGCCCTGCGCATAGCCGATGATATAGCGGGCGAGCGGCCCGACCTCGACCGCATTGCCCCGCCAGCGCGGCGATTTGATCCAGGAATATTTGGCGTTCTCGTCGAGTTCCTGGATATTGGTCGGCGTGCCCTTGGTCGCCGGACCCAATTTGTAATTGGGCTCGGTCACGCCATCCCAGGGGTGCAGCCCCTTGGTTTCGTCGGGATATTTATACCAGGAGTGCGTGACGAACTCCTGGATTTGCTCGGGGTCCGCGTGATCGATCGGGAGCACTTCGGCAAGATTGCCGTTGAGGATCACGCCGCGCGGCAGCAATAGATTTTTCGCCGAATAGTCATTGGCGTGCTCGGGAATGTCGCCATAGCTCATGACGCTTTTGCCTGACAGCCCGCCGCCGTAGAGCCAGTCCTTGTAAAAAGAGGCGATGGCGGCGAGGTCTGGCAGATAGACCTTTTCGACGAATTCGATCGAGCGATCGATGATGGAGCTGACTTCATTGAGCCGCTCCATGTTGATCGCGCCGACGGCGCCCGTCCCGTCGACGTTGATCGCGCAGGGCACGCCGCCGACCAGCCAGTTGGGATGCGGGTTCTTGCCGCCGTAGATGGTGTGGATCTTGACGATTTCCTTTTGGAAATCGAGCGCCTCCAGATAATGCGCGACGGCCATCAGATTGGCCTCGGGCGGCAGCTTGTAGGCGGGGTGGCCCCAATAGGCGTTCTTGAACGGGCCGAGTTGGCCCGACTCCACGAACTTCTTGAGCCGGATCTGCAGATCCTTGAAATAGCCGGGCGACGACAGCGGCCAATCGGAAATCGACTGCGCCAGCGTCGAGGTCGCCTTGGGATCGGCGGAAAGCGCCGACACGACATCGACCCAGTCGAGCGCGTGCAGATGGTAGAAATGCACGAGGTGATCATGCACTTGCAACGTCAGCTGCATGATGTTGCGGATCGAGTTGGCGTTCTCCGGGATCGCGATTCCGAGCGCGTTCTCGACCGCGCGCACGGAAGTGAGAGCATGCGTGCCCGTGCAGACGCCGCAGATGCGCTGCGTGAAGGCCCAGGCGTCGCGTGGATCGCGCCCGCGCAGGATCACCTCGATTCCGCGCCACATCGTGCCGGTCGACACCGCGTTGCGGATCACATTATCCTTGTCGACGTTCACCTCAACGCGCAAATGCCCTTCGATCCTTGTCACCGGATCGACGACGACACGCTTGCCGGAGTTGTCGAGATTGAAGCCGTTCGGCGTTTCAATGCCCATGATTGCGTTTCCCCAACGGAATGATCAAGCGTTGCGATCGGTGTCGGACGGCTTCGTCGCGATGCGCTTTATCGCGGTCACCGCCGCATGCGCCGCGACGCCCACGCCGACGACGCCGACCGCGGCCAGTCCGACCTCGTCGGCGTTATGCTCGATCCCGAATTGCTTGATGTTGGCGAGGCGCTCGTAGAACGGCCCCTTGTCCCAAAAGCCCTCTTCCGAACAGCCGATGCAGCCGTGTCCCGACTGAATGGGGAAGGACACGCCGCCGTTCCAGCGCACGGTGGAGCAGGCGTTGTAGGTCGTCGGCCCCTTGCATCCCATCTTGTAGAGGCAGTAGCCCTTGCGCGCGTTCTCGTCGTCCCACTCCTCGACGAATTGCCCGGCGTCGAAATGCGCCCGCCGATAGCATTTGTCGTGGATGCGCTGCGAATAGAACATCTTTGGGCGGCCCTGCCGGTCGAGTTCGGGCAACCTCCCGAAAGTGGTGATGAAGGTGATGACGCCGGTCATTACCTCGGCGATTGGCGGGCATCCCGGCACTTTGATGATCGGCTTGTCCAGAATGACCTTGTCGATCGGCGTCGCCTGGGTCGGATTGGGCTTCGCCGCCTGCACGCAGCCCCATGACGCGCAGGACCCCCAGGCGATGAGGGCCGAGGCGTCTTCGGCCATCCATTTCAGCTTTTCGACGAAGGGCTTGCCGCCGTCGATGCAGAACATGCCGCCCTCGTTGAGCGGCGGATTGCCTTCGACCGCGAGAATATATTTGCCCTTATATTTTTCCTTGGTCTCGGCGAGAATTTCCTCGGCCTGATGACCGGCCGCGGCCATGATCGTGTCGTCGTAATCGAGCGAGATCATCGACAGCACGACGTCTTTCACCAGCGGATGCGCCGAACGGATGAAGCTCTCCGAACAGCAGGTGCACTCCAGCCCGTGCATCCAGATGACGGGCACGCGCGGATTGGTCTCCAACGCGCGGGCCATGGTGGCGGCGGCCGTCGATCCCATGCCGAGGCTCGCGGCGGTCAGCGAACAGAATTTGGTGAAGCTGCGGCGCGTGACGCCCTGGCGACGGATCACGTCGTAAAAGGTTTCGATGGCGGCCATGTCCCTCCCCGCTGCTTTTATTGTGCAGAGCGGCAATCTTGCGACGCCGCGGCTGCGTCATAGCGGGTGGCAAGAAGCAGGCCAGCGCATCGGCGACGCCAACTCCCGCGCAATCTCGACGATCGCCCCCGGGCGCCGATCCGTCGAAGCGATCCCAGGGATGAAAATCAAATTTCCAGCGGCAGAAAGCGACTAGCCAATCAATGCGCGGTGCAGACCATGCAGGGGTCGAAGGAGCGGACGATATGCTGCACCGCAACGGACGACGCCCCCTCGTCTCCGACCTCAAGGCCCTGGAGGGCGAACTCGAGCGGACCCGGCGCGCCATTGGCGTCGCGGGGCGAAAAATTCCAGGTGGTCGGCGCGACGATCTGGTAGCGCAGGATGTGACCGTCGCGAAATGTCGCCCAATGGCCCAAGGCGCCGCGCGCCGCTTCGACGAAGCCGGTGACGGCGCCATCTCGCGCGGGGTCATCCTGAATGCAAAAGGGCTCGCCGAGCCGCAAATCGCGCGCCCAGTTCTCGGCGGATTGCGTCAAAATCGCGATCTCCAGAAGCCGCGCCACGACACGCGAGAAAACATTGGACGCGCCCGCGCGCGCCAGCAGATCGCGGATCAGCGGATGGCCCGCGACGGCCTGACGCGCCAGCGCGCCGACCTCGACCGCGCGCCCCGCGAGGCGCGGCGCCTTGGCGAAGGAATAGGCCCCCTCGCGGCTCATGTCGGGAATGGTTTCGGCATTGGCCGGCTCGGCCGCGCTGTCGCGCATCCAGGCGTGCGACACATCCTCGCGGATCGCGTCGAAGGGAAGCGGTCCCGCCGCCCCGGCCGCGCTGTCATAGTGACCGCTGGGAAATTGGTGGCCGTTCGGTCCAAGATAGGCGCCGCTCGACATCAACAACCCAGGGCCGCGCCCCAATTGGTCGAGCCTGACCTCGCGCGCGACGCGCAGGAAGGCGGCGAAGTCTCCCGCGGCGCCCTGCCCTTCCGCGAATGTCTCGAGCGCGTCGCCGGTCTCTAGCGCGATAACGGCCTCGAGAGGCGCGGCGATCAGCGTCTTCTCGAGGAAATCGCGGAAGGCGGCGAGCAGGGCGAGCAGCCGCATCTGTTCGCCAAGTTCGATCGCCCGCGTGACGCCGCCGGGCCGGAAGGCAAGGCTGTGCGGCCATTTGCCGGCGATGAGCCCCATCGTCTGGAGCAGCCCCGCGCGCGCCGGGAGCGTCTCGCGCAAGTTCGTTCCCCGCGTCGCCTTGAAGCGGCGCTCCACGGCCTCGAACCAAGGCCGCCCAGCATAAGCCTCGCGCGCGAAATCCGGCATGAAGAAGACGTAGAAATGCGTCAGATGGTCGGCGATGTTTTCCGCGGCATGGGCGATGTTGGTCAAGAGCAGGCCGTTGGGCGCCGCTCGCGCATTTCCCGCGGCGCGCAACACCGCGGCGACGGCGAGGGATTGCGAAACAGAGCAAATGCCGCAAATGCGCGGCGCGATCGCCAGCGCGTCCTCGGCTGGCCGCCCGATCAGGATTTGCTCGAAACCGCGATAGAGCGGCGCCGACACAAAGGCTTGCCGCACGGTTCCGGCGTCGACATCGAGCGTGACCTCCAGATCGCCTTCGACGCGATTGAACGGTCCGATGACGATCCGGCTCATCTTTGCTTCTTCGCGCCGGGAGCCGGCGGCAATTCGAGGCGATCCGAACGGGAATTCTCGCGCACGCGCCTTGGCGTCGCCGATTTCGACAGCGCGGCGAGAGCGACGAACCAGGCCTTGGGCATATCGAGCGGCAGGCCGATCGGAATGCCCGCGAGTTTCGGCGTCTGGAGAAAGCCGCGCGTGGTTTCGAAACCGGGAGAAGTGCAGGCGATGCAGGTCGATCCGACCTGGGTGCAGGAGCCGCCGCCGTTCCAGGACCGCTGGTTGCAATCGCCGACCGCCTGCGTCGCCTTGCAGCCGAGATTCTCCATCAGGCACCCGCGTTCGGAGAAGCGCTCGGCGCTCGCCTTGAACTCGTAAAACTCGTTGCGGCTGCATCCGTGATGCGCGAGATGATCCGCGAAAATACGCGGCCTCCCGAGGCTGTCCATGTCGGCGCGGCCGAAGACGCCCAGCGACAGGGCCAGCAGCGTCTCCATGATCCAGCCGGGATGCGGCGCGCAGCCGGAGATATTGACGACCGGCAATCCGGAGCGCGAGACATAATCGGCGCCGAGCGCGCCGCCCCGATCGCCCCCGAGATATTGCAAGCCGCGCGCGTCGGTTGGATCGGGCGTCGCGGCGGGAATGCCGCCAAAAGCGGCGCAAGAGCCGATGGCGACGCAATAACGGGCTCGCGGCGCGAGCGCTCTGATCCAGTCGAGCATGCTACGCCCGGTCCCGGCGACCCTGTTGAAAAGTCCCGAGCCATCGGGACCATGCAATATCGAGCCCTCGATGCACAGCGCGTCAAGCGCCAAGTCTCCGCGCTCGATTTTCGAGAGGATCGCCCGCGCTTCCGCCCCCGTTTCCTCGCTTACGCTTGGATGCCACAACAAGTTTACGCCGAAGCCGCGCAGTTCCTCGAACCAGCCGGACGCGCCCCGCTCCAGAATCGACATCGTGCATCCGCCGCAACCGCCGGCCTGCAACCAGAGCACATTGAAGGGTTTCGCGCGCCGCATTCATTTGGCTCGTTTCGGAGATGCGCCCCATTGAAGCCGAGCTTCGCGCTTTCCGCAAGATTGCGCCGCGGCATGGTTGCGGATTCCAGCCTCTAACGGGAGCGGAGCGTTGGCGGGGCCGTGATCCCGGCCCATCGTAAGGGAGATGGACGCGGCATTGCCTGAACCGCCCACGCGGCCTACATTGTCGTGCGGGCCCCATATTCATAACGCGACATAATCATGATCACGATGAGATCCGCCTCGGAGCGTGGGAACGCCAATTTGGGATGGCTGGATAGCCGTCACAGTTTTTCGTTTGGCGACTATTACGATCCCGCGCACATGGGCTTTGGTCCCTTGCGCGTCATCAACGAGGATCGCGTCCGTCCAGGCGCCGGCTTCAGCGCCCACGGGCATCAGGACATGGAAATCATCTCCTTTGTTCTGGAAGGCGCCCTGGAACACAAGGACAGCATCGGCAACGGATCGGTGATCCGACCAAACGACGTACAGATCATGTCGGCCGGGACCGGCATTCGCCACAGCGAATTCAACCATTCGAAAACCGAGCCGGTGCACTTTCTGCAGATTTGGGTTTTGCCAGATCAATTGGGCATTCCGCCCCGCTACGATCAAAAGACATTTCCAGCATCCGAAAAATACGGACGCCTGCGCCTCATCGGATCGCCCAACGGCCGCGGCGACTCGATCGTCATCAATCAGGAGGTGGAAATCTACGATGCGTTGCTGGACGCGAGCGCGACCGTCAGCCGTTCGCTGGCGCCCGGCCGCAAAAGCTGGGTCCAAGTCGTGCGCGGCGCCGTCGATGTCAACGGCAGGGTCGCGAACGCCGGCGACGGTGTCGCGGTGGAGAACGAGAAGAATTTAACAGTGACATCGCGCCAAAATGGCTCGGAGATGCTTTTGTTCGACCTGCCATAGCCGCGGAGGAGCCAATGCTGTTTCTCGCCGGCAAGGGATTCCGGGTGTCGCCCAAGAGGTCATCGCGCAAGAGGCGACCGATTAAGCGAGAAGCGCGGACTTTGAGGAAGCCCCCATTGAAGTGCGTCTTTCATTTTGGCTTCGGCCAATAGCCTCGGGGAGCGTCGGTCGCGTCGACGGGGGTTGTCTCGACCGGGCCTTCCCCGATAATTTGCACGACGACTTCCTCGTAGCCCGCGCCGTCCCAATGAACGCCATTCGCCGGATGCAGGACATATGAGCCGGCCTTCATCGGGATCGCCTTGTTGAAATCGAGGTCCTCTCCGACGCCATTCCACCAGACGCCCTTGATCACCGTCGCGTGCCGATCCCGGGAGTGAAAATGCGGGTTCGAATGCGCGCCCGGCGGGAAGCGCACGCGAATCACATAGAGGCCAGGCTTCGACGGATCACCAAACAGCCCCGCCTGCTCCGGTCCGATTCCGAGCGGGCTTTTGAAACGCACGTCCTCCGGCGCGATGCGAATGAAGTCTCGGACCGTCTGCGCGGCGGATGGAGCAAGCGCGACGGCCAAAGCGGCAAAAGCCACGCCGCTTGCCACAAATCCAACTCGCTTCATCGCTTTCTCCCTTTAGCGCTTTCCGCTCGGATGGAATCATCGGGGCGACTGGAAATCGATTTCGCCCCAAGCGAGCCCGATGGCCGGGATTTTTTATAGCTAGTTATCTACTATGTAAATGTAGATAAAAATTCTCGCCGCCGCGGGTGAAAGCGCCCCAATCGCCATTGGCGGCGCCAGCCTCCCCCATTTCTGCTCAAATACGCGACCGCCGGGCACGACGCCTTCCGCGCCGCCGACATGGGCGCAAGCCGCGCGGGAAGTTAATTCATATAAACATGGTAGACTTACTTTGCGTCTTGAGGTAATCTGACCTTCACCCTAGGCGAAGCGCCGAACGGCGACGCCTGCACGGCCGCTCTAAAAGCATGAAATATATGACTTAACTTCCGCAATCGAAGTCGCCAAAGTTGGCGCATCCGATAATATGTCTACGCCTATGATCGGAAATAGGCGGAGGCTTGCGGGCGCGGGAGCGGGAAAAAAGCTCAGGGAAAACGATCGATGGGGGCGCGAAAATGAAGCATGCGATGAAGCACACATATCTGGTTTTGATGTTGAGCGTGTCGGCCGCGGCGATCGCCGTCGCCGCCGAGGAGAAGCCGGCCGATCCGGCGGCGACGACGCAAGCTCCCGCCGCGGCCCCCGCGGCGGCCAGCAGACTCCCCTATGCCTGGCAGCCCGTGCGGGCGCAATTCGTGCCGGTCGTCAAGCAGAAGGAGTGGGCGCGCACGCCGATTGACGCATTCATTCTCTCCAAGCTCGAAGCCAAGGGCCTGAAGCCGTCGCCGGACGCGGATCGCGCGACCTTCATTCGCCGCGCGACGCTCGACGTTTGGGGCGTCGTCCCGACGCCGGACGAGGTCGCCGCCTTTGTCAACGACACTTCGCCGGACGCCCACGAAAAATTGGTGGATCGCCTGCTTGCGTCCACGCGCTATGGCGAACGTCAGGCCCGTCGCTGGCTCGATCTCGTGCGCTACGCCGACAGCGCGGGTTTCCAGGGCGATCAGACCCGCCCCAACGCCTATCGTTATCGCGACTATGTGATCAACGCGTTCAATTCGGACAAGCCCTATTCGCGCTTCCTCCAGGAGCAGGTCGCCGGCGACGAATTGGCGCGGGGCGATCAGGAGGCCTTGACCGCCACCGGGTTCCTTGGCCTCTACGCGGACAACAGCAACTCGCGCGATCTGGTGCAGCGCAAATATCAGATCACCACCGACATCGTGGACACGCTGGGCACGGCGGTTCTCGGGACCTCGGTCGCCTGCGCGCACTGCCACAACCACAAATACGACAAGCTCACGCAGAAGGACTATTTCTCGCTCCAGGCGTTCTTCGCCAACACGGCCATCGAAGAGAAGACTCCCGTCGCCGTCAAGGGCGATGAAGAGAAGCGCTTCGAGGCGCAGCAAGCCAAGTGGGAAGAGGCGGTCAAGGACATCAAGGCCAAGCAGAAAGAGCTCATCGACAGTGTTCGCGAACAGGCGCTGACCTATCACAAGGAGCGCTATCTGACCGACAGCCGCGAGGCGATCTTCAAGCCTTCGAGCGACTGGAACGCTCTCGACCGCTGGGTCAATCATCGGCTCGCGGCCGTCACCGACGACGACACTTTGGCGGGCTATTTCCGCTATGCGGGCGAAGACAAGGAAGCGAAGGATTACAATCCCGAATATCTCAAGAAGGCGGAAGAATATCGCAAGCTAACGGCGGAGTTGAAAAAGTTCGACAATCTGCGGCCAAACAAAGGTTCTGACACGCTAACGAGCGCGACCGAACTCGGCCACCCCGACGCGCCGCCGACCTACATCTTTTTCGGTGGCAATCATGAGCGCAAGCTCGATGAAGTGCAGCCGGCGTTCCCAGAGGCGCTCAGCAGCGAAAAGCCGGACATCAAGCCGACCGAAACCTCGTCCGGCCGCCGTCTGGCGCTGGCGAACTGGCTCGCGAGCCCGACCAATCCGCTCACCGCGCGCGTCTATGTGAACCGAATCTGGAACGAATATTTCGGCAAGGGCATCATCGGGACGGTCAGCGATTTCGGCAAAGCCGGCGACAAGCCGACCAATCCCGAACTGCTCGATTATCTGGCGGACAACTTCGTCAAGGACGGGTGGAGCGTGAAGAAGCTTCATCGTCAGATCCTGCTGTCGAGCGTCTATCGCCAGTCGTCGGAGCCGCGCGAGGATGTCGCGAGCGCCGACGCGGAAGGCAAGCTGCTTGCCGTGTTCCCGCGCAAGCGTCTCGACGCCGAGCAGATCCGCGATTCCTATCTGGCCGTCGCCGGCCAGCTCGTGGACAAGGTCGGTGGATCAAGCGTGTTCCCGCCGGTTCCGGCCAATTTGAACGCGGGCCCGGCTTGGCCCGTGTCGAAGAACCCGCAGGATCAAAACCGCCGGAGCATTTACGTATTCACGCGGCGCAGCGTTCCCTATCCGCTTCTTGAAACCTTCGACATGTCGAACGCCCAGCAGGCGCATAGCAAGCGCGACGTGACCACGACCCCGCTGCAGGCGCTGACGCTGATCAACAACGACACGGTGTTCCAGTGGTCGCAGGCTCTCGCGGGCCGGGTGATCGCCGAGGCGGGGCCGGACGAAGGAGCGCAGATCGAGCGCCTCTATCAGATCCTGTTCTCGCGCAAGCCCAACGATGGCGAAAAGGCGCTCCTTAAGGAGTTCCTCGACAGTCACGAGAAGGTCGTCGCCGATCGCGCGGCGGACGGCAAGCTGACGATCGCCGTTCCCGTCGGCAAGGGCCTCAAGGTCGCCG
>PLZT01000039.1 GCA_003152255.1 Methylocystaceae bacterium
CCCACAAAAATTGCAGAAGAGCCATCAAAAACTACCTCTGCAACATGCTGCGCAAAAAACGACGTCTCACGATAAGCGGGCAGCATCGGCGCCCGTTCGACCCGGCTCGCTGGTTCTGTCCGCGAACGCGCAAGCCACTCAACTCCACCACATCCTCCTCCGTAAACCCCAACTCGATCACTCGACGTGGTGCCGCTATGATCCAATGCTCAGGCGGCAAATCCAAGATCCGTCGGACGAAGCTGCGCACTTTAGAATCCAGCTACACTCGGACATCCTGAAGGCAGAATCCTCTGTAGTATAAGAGAGCTAATGCTTGGCTTCTGATAACCGCACGACGGAGAACCACGTGGTGATCACCTTGCGCGACGAACTGCTGATGCGTGCGAAGCTTGGGGAGATCACCCCCGACGAAGCGGAAACAGAAGCCTTATTCGCGGAATGCGGGCCTCTCGAAGTCCGCTCCTATCCGATAGACATCGACTCTGAAATGGCGCTTGCAGATCTTGACCCGGAAACGGAACCTGCCTGGACACTTCTAATGGCCCTAGTTTGGATCATAACGCGCGATCCGATTGCGGTGCGCGCGGTCTGGAGCAAGGCCCGCGGCACATTCACCCATTGGGCGGATTTGCCGCTCGTTGAAGCTGACGGAACGATTTCCGAAAAGAAGACAGGTTGGGAATTAAGACCGCTTCCTCCCCCGACTGTTTCGGACGCCGAGGCAGTTTGTGAAGTTGATGAAGATGAATTACTCGTCGAATTTCTTTTTCCCCCCATTATCGTTCCCGGGATTAGGGCGCGCGAAGAGCTTTGGGATAAGCTCCGTTCGGGCGTCTTACACGCAGAAGGAAACCCCCACGGGACAAGCGAGCGGATACCCGTCTCAGCATCCGATTGGAAGACTCTCGATTGGCTTGACGACCCCTCCGCGCCTGCCGACACGGTTGGCAGCAGAACGGACAATGTTTCCAAATATGACAATGTCAGCCTCTCCGGGCAAAAAGTTCGCGAAATCTGGAAGCCTCTCGAAAACCTAAATTGCCAAGAGTACGAGCGGGAGAATTGGAGCGTTGATCATGCAGCCCTGTGGATCGCCTACCGTGATCCAACTTTATTACGCTTTGCCGGGCTAACTAATCCCCGCGCCAAAAGACAGCACTCGAGCGCTGAGTGCTTGGATCCCAAGCCGTGGTCCACGCTTGGACAGGCTCTGATGAGGGACAAGCTGCGGGCAATTAGGAACGGCGAGCAAATTCCACCCGAAACGTGGTTTAGCAAGCGTATCCCACGAAAGCAGTCAGAAAAAAATCGAATCTACGTTCCACGATCCGCCGTCCTACGCGAATGGCCTGAGCGCGAGGGAAATCTTTTCAAAGCGGCAGGAGCCCAAGGAATCGTTCGTCAGTCTCAACCCGCCGGCAAAAGGGGGCCAAGACCCTCAGTGTCGCCGAGAGTCTTAGCTGCGATGGAAGCCGACATGGCTCAGGGGATCGATATCGAAAATATGAAAGAAGTGGTGATGGAAGAAAAATATGGCGCCTCACGAGATACGTGCCGCAAGGTACTGAAAAAGTTGCTCAACGGCTCTGTCGAAAAATAAATTGCGACAATTAGCGACCATCGACAAATAGCGACAGCCCCCAAAGCGGTTGATCTTACGCTCGTCTTTACTCTTTCAGACGGGCCGCCAAATGACCGATCACAAACCGCAAGCCACGCCTAAGAAACTTTGCGTGTCGTCCGACCCCGCCGATAAGAAGGCCGAGCTCGAACGATACGCATCCGAGATCAGCGAACTAGAAAATTATCTGGCGCTCAGCGCCCCTGAGCGTCTCGAGGCGCACCGAAACATTGGGGACGTGCTCGAGCTCGCGAAGAAACTCGACCCTGAGAATTTCGTGAACTGGACCATTGAAACTTTCAGGCATGAACGGGAATGGCGCTGCACGCACATGGCCCTTGCGCGCCGCTGGGACGACCTCACGCAGGCTCGCGCATGGGCCGAAGGCGAAGGATCGAAGCTCGCCACCTTGTACTCTGTCGAAGGCTCCCTTGAGCTTTTGAAGGCCTGGGACGCCGCGATGGGACATAAAACCCCGAAGACCAAGCGTTCCGTGCCGAAGAGGGCAAAGACGAGCGTCGAGGGCGACCTCCGTCTAAAACAGTCGCCTGAACAGGCCGAGATCGCAGCGCTCACGCAGCAACTCCAAGACCAGTCGGACGAAGCCGCGCACTTCAGAATCCCGCTGCCGGTGGATATTCGGAGCGAAGCGCGCACCCTCGCCGTTCGAGCATGCGCTCACGACGCTGAAGCCGAGCGCCGGCTTCGCGACATCGCGTGCGAACATCGCTGGCTTTTCCGGGACCTCTTCGACGATCTCGGTCCCGAGGAATCCGGCGGACCGGATTCCGCAGCCCGGCACTCGTCGTTGGAGACTCCGATTGCCGACCAGGAATCACCTGCCAGCACGATCAGCGAGACAATCGCGCATGCGCCAAAGTCCGAGGAATCGCCGTCGGACGAAGCAGGTGCCGAGCGAGAGGAGGGCGATTTTAAAGGCGCTTGCATCGCTCCTGCCGCCGCCCCGGACACTCTCGGCGCTTCTCCGCGCCTCGAGGACGAGCGTCCACAAGGCGACGAGGAAGTTCACGCGGCCAAGCTCGGGAATGCCGTCCCACCTAGGCCCCCGCGCTTGCCGCAAGACCACATAACCATCTTCAAGATAGTCAATGGCCAGGTTGAAAAGCGTCACATCCCCGTCGAGCGACTTCCGAAGGACCGAACCCTGATAGGCCGTCAACGTTAGCGAGAGATTCCGCGATGACGTCGCGTAGGCGGGGGAGGGGGCGCCTTCACGCCTGCCGTCATCGTCCCACCGGGCCATCCTCGCATAGGCGGAGGAGCCCGCCGCTATGCGGCGCAATAAGCGGCTCGAAACCGAGACCATGTCGCCAATTTCTTAGACGCACGAAAACACCCCTTCGCGCTTACAGCCTTCATCGAACGCCATCGCCATATCTCCGGTTGCTGGCCAATCCCCCGCGACCGGATGTCTGACCCAGCAGCGCCGATACAGCGGCACGAGGGTGAGTAAATAACCCCGACGGCGCCGGCGACGCCAAGCACGCACGGACGCCAAGTCTCACAGGAGAAACACATGCCGAACGGCTCCCGACCTACACGCGCGACTCCGACGACGATCGAGCAAATTCTATCCAGCCAAGGAGGCCGCCGCTTCTTTGGCGACGGCCCGCCGAACTGGACGCAAGGCCGCAACGACCACCCCGCGAAGACCAGCGAAACTGCGGTCCACGAGCGAGGCCTGCTAGTCAAGGCGCTGCGGAGAGACGGAAGCGCCGAGGCCCTCGAGCTCGCCGGCAGGATGGATCGGTGCAGGCGGGGTCGGCGGTGCCTCAGCGGCGCCTGCCCGGCATGCGCGCGCGCGGCGCAGCGCGTCTTCGTGCACGCCTGCCGCAACCTCTTCCATGTTCACGGCGAGGACATGGTGGCGGTGAACATCGTGTGCCACTGGGCGGCCATCGACCGCGGCCGGCTGGCCGACCACGACGACCTGTTCGAGGAGACGCGCGGGAGGCTCCTCGACGCCCTCGCCGACGTGGCCGTGCGAGCGGTCGGGGGCTTCGACATTTCGCTCAACACGCACGAGTCGGAGGCGTTCGAGCCTTACTGGGCGCCGCACGTCTTGATCATAGCGCCGGCCCGACGCCTGCACCGACTCCACGAGGACTTCCGCGAGTGGTTCCCGGCGGGCGACGACACGCCGCGCCCCGTCCGCATGTCGGCATTCGACGGCGAAGCGCGCGGATTCGCCTACGCGCTCAAGACGGACTTCCACCGGCGCATCTCGCTGGAGCCGCGGCTTTTGGCCGACGGCTCGCGCTCAACCTTCGGCACGCGCAACAAGCCGATAGGCGGAGCCAGTCGCGTGGAGCTGGCCCTCGCGCTCGACAGGGCGGGTCTCGACGCGCGGCTGTTCATCCGCGGCTACCAGCTGGTCACATCAGGGGGCGACGTCGAGATTGTCCCACGCACGTCATCGCAGCGCCGAGCCAGCCACGAAGCCGATCAGCCCGGTCGGCTGCCGACACCAAGGTGATGGAGCCTTCTTCTCGCCCCGCACCATGAAGGTGGCGGCGCTCCATCCCGACTCGTCTTTAATCGCGCGACGACGAGCGGGCCGGTCGGGAGCATCGACATAGCCACCTGCGATGCGACCGCCCGCCGCCGCGTCGGTAAGTCGTTCCAGAGCCGGACGAAGAAGAACCGAGCGCCTGTAACCCTCGTCGAAACAGCAGGCATCCGGTTCGAGCAAGAAGCCGTCGGCGGCGACGCGCCCCCGCAGCGAGGCGAGCTGGCTGGCGACGGCGTTGTCCGGCGCCTGAGCCTCGCTGGAAACGCGAGCGTAGAGTGCGGTCCGTCGTTCCATCATGACCTCCCCTGATCCTGCGCCAAGAGATTTGGCGGCATTGAACGAAAGCTCATCACCGAGCGTCGCAGGAGAACCTCGAAGCCCTTCGCTTTACCGGAGCGCTCACCAATCTCGGTCGAGAGATGCGGCAAGACCGCTCTCTGGGCCTCGCTGAATTGCGGTTCCTGGTAGCCGCGACCGGCGAAAAACCTGTTGAGGAACGGATGGAAGCTGAACAAGGCTGACAACAACAGCACGCCGCCATCACGATCCCGAATGTCGGCGGGACGCACCAGCGCGTGCGGCAGCAGGCGTAACCTGTCGACGACGATATGACGCTTTTTGCGATTGATCTTCTTTCCAGCGTCATAACCGCTTGGATCGATGTGACCCCCATTTTCTCGTACCCCTCACGCTCTGCCTGCTGATAGCGCGGGGCATCTGACTCCCCTCTCGATCCACGACCTCGACACATCCGCGTCGCGTACAGCCAGGAGTGGAGCATCACCGCTATCGACGACATCAACCGTGATGCCGACGTCCATGCAGGGAACATCAGGATCGATCCGGGGGCTTAATAGGAGTCCATTGTCGGAAACGGTCTACAAATCACTCTGTATCGCATCGAAGAGCCGACACCGATCTGAAAGCGTAAGGTCGATCATCAAGCGATGCACGACCATAACGCTTTCAACGGAAACAACGACAAAAACGGCATCCCAGCGCGATGATTCAAGGGAGTCAGAATCAGGGGAATGCAACATGTCGGGGAGTTTGCTGCCTCACGCTCATCAACATGCAGAAAGATTGGACATGCAGCTCGATCCGACATGTTTAGGGGAAAGAAGGAAAAAGGGGGAAAGCAGCTCCATCCGACATATCGACAGGAAAGCGGGGAACAAATGCAATTCCAGTTCCAGTTCCAGTTCCAGTTCCAGTTCCGTCGGCCTGTTTACGGTACGAGAAAGGAAAGAGGGGAAAGCAGCTCCATCTGCTTGTTGACGAGAAAGAGGGGGCAAATGCGGCTCTATCGATTTGTTGACGAGAAAGAGGGGAACTGTCGACGAGAAAGAGGGGAACAACTCTATCGTCCTAGTTTCGCGGAAAGAGGGGAACTACACTTTGGCGCTCCCCGCTTGATTGAGGCGTCCGGTCGGACCTAACCGTTTTTGTCGTTAGTTTCGTTTTTGCCGTTATTTCCAGCCCAAATTGAGAATCATGCGCAGTCGCCGCAACGCGCGAGCCGTTGAGTAAATAATGAGCGCGGCGGCGAATGCACTGGTCCGAAATTTCGGACACCAATGAGCACGCGAGTCTCTAACGCTCAATGCTCGCCGCGAAGCGGTCGGTAAATAGTCATCGCCGCAGTCATTGCGGCTGCATCGAGGTTCGCACACCAACCAGTACGCGTGTCGGTTTCGCCCCAAGCTGCACTCTGAGCGCCGAGTAAATAATGATTGTAGCCGCAGGCTTGATGACGTGCGGCTCTATCGAAATTCATAAACCAACAACAGGAGGGAATGATCGAGAGGTCAAGCGCACCCTTGCGCCATTCGAAGGCCTACGGCGATCCGGCAAATTCCGCAGATCTAGCCGCGCCGCACGTCATCCGAGCGCAGAGTAAATAAGATTTGCCGCAGTGAATGCGGTGGTTCGAAACTTCGCACATCAATCAGCACATAAAGGAATGCCCATGTCTACGCGCGCAGATATAACCCACAGTGACAATCTTGAGGACGAATCCAGCGGAGAGGCTTTTGAGGTTTTCCAGTTCTTGAAAGTCGGCGGCCGCCCCGGCAAGCTTATCATGGAGCGCGAGCTGGCTGACGATCCTAAACAGGTCCGACTTCGCCTGATGAAACACAACGCAGCCTTGTCGTCCGATTATGACGAATCCAT
>PLZT01000555.1 GCA_003152255.1 Methylocystaceae bacterium
TCTGATCAACGAGAGCTGGTATTAACCATATCGGCGAGCGTTTAAAAGCCTTGTCTTCACGGCGTCATCTCTCGGTCCCGCGTCGCGGGGGCCGCGCGCGTTTTCAAGCGGAATCCATGTCCGTCTTCGTGATTTGGACATTCGCCGCGCGCGCGCCGATGTCATAAAGAAGCGCGATCGCGCCCGGATCGTCAAAGCGACGGATCCGAGCGATTTCCCGAGAGGTTAGGGATACGCCGAGCGTGTCGTCTAGCCAGTCGGCCTCCAGCTTCGCGTCGTAGCGCAGGAAGCGAAATTGCGCGCCAAACGGGGGCTCCGCCTCGACGAGATCGCCGATCTCCGAGTTAATCGGCCAGCGCGATCCCCCGGCGCCCATCCATGACATCAGCGATAATGTCAGCTGCTGGTTTTCCGAAATCTGCTGCATAAGCGCGCGCAGCGCGATCGTCACGGAACTCCCGCGCCGCAAGTCCCGTGCGTTCAATCGCACGCGGTACGAGCCCGTGCCAACCGAGACAACCGTCAGTTTGTCGGCGCCAAGGCTCCATCCGATACGGTGACACGGCATCACCGTCGCCAGGAGCAGCGCGAGGGAAGGATCGTTATGCGGCGTCAATCCTTCATCGACGAATAGCGCTGGCGGCGCGCCTTCGACAATAGGGATTTCTTGTGGGTTGAAGTAATGCGGCGCGGCCGTGCTCGCCCGCACGATGTTGGCGAGCGAATAATGCCTATTTCCAATAAAGGAGCCGTCGCTTGGCGCGTCCCAATATTTTGAGCGAGGATTATTCGTCAAAATCCAGGCGCCGCCCGCGTCGATCCGCTTGAGCATGACGCCAAGCCCCGTTTGCAGATCCGTCGAGTCGAGACTGCGATCGCCGAGAATGCCGGCGATCTCCCGGCGCAGCGCCTCGGCGTCGAATTTCGCCTGCCAAAACGGCAGCCGGAAAAAGGGCTTGCGAAAAATTCGCGGAGCCAGCCGAAAATAGAAATCGCGAATCTCGGCGGCCGAATAGCCCAGCGCCAAACCGGTCGCGACAATGGCGCCGGTCGAAGTGCCGCCGATGAGATCAAAGTAATCGCACAACCTGATCGCGTGGCCCGCCTTCTCGGCGAGCAGCGCCTCAAAACGCTCGACGAAGGCCAGCGCGACGACGCCCCGAACGCCGCCGCCATCGATCGACAAGATTCGCTTGCGGCCCGGCCCGAACAAGTGCCGGTCCCGAGCGCAAATCGCGTTTGCATCTTGATTGGTTGGCGCGGCGATCATCGATGCCTATCCTTGGCGGACGCCCCTAGCGAGGCGCGCCGCTCTCCAGCGGCTTCGCCCAGTTTTGGCTCAGGATGTGGGCCGACAAATCGATATGCGTCGGGCCGACATCGCAGAAATACTTGCCGCGAAAGCGCGGCGCCGGTCTGCAACGGACGGAGTTTCCGTTGAGCGCGAGCCAATCGTTCAACTTCTTGGCGGAATCTGGCGGCGCCATGCCAATATTGGCAAGCTCCACTCGCCTGCTTCTGATCATCAATGCGCTGGCGCTCAAAACCTGGGGCATGCCGTTTACTTCGTCCATCCCGGGGAGGCTGGAATCCTCTACTTCGGCGTCTTCCGAGCAAGGCCAGTTCGACGCCGCGCAATCTTTGTCGCTTCCCCAAGCGTTAACTTGAGTGACCCGCTTCGGACTAGGCGGGACAGGCTTAGGAGCGGGGTCGTCGCCGTTCGTCAAAACAAGAAATGCTCCAAGAGCGGAGACCGCGACGAAGCCCGCGATTCCGGCCAGCCAATGGCCGGCCGTCGGGAATTCGCGCGCGGGCGCCTCGGAATTCGCCACCGTCAAAAGAGTTGAGATCGCGGGTCGCGCGGGTTCCGGCGAGCGAGCCTTGGAGGGCGGCGTGACGACCACCTTCGCGCTTGGCGCGCGGACCCCGAGCGATCTCCGGGTTGTCTTGATGAGATTCGCCAGGTGCGGCTCTATCGGCGGCGGAAAGGCGTCCAGCCATTGCGACGTGGCGACATAGAAGCCGACCGATCCCGAAGGTTGGATATTCTCCAGGCGAACCGGAATGATCGGCTTTCTTTTCGTGACGGCGTGGTCAAGTTCGCGCGAGATATATTCGGACGTATTGGCGCTTGAAGAAAAAATCAGCACGAAGGCGCTGGCCTGTTCAATCGCGGCGGGTATCGACTCGGCCCATTTGGCGCCGGGCGGAATGTCGCGCGGCGCGATCCAAACCCGCACGGAATTGTGCTCCAGCGCGCGGCAAACGGCGTCCGCGGTCGCCTTGTCCTTTTGCGAATAACTTATGAAGACATCGTGAGCCATGACGCCACCACCGCGCGCTAAATATCCACCCACCGCCGCTTGGTGAATGCGGGCGAGACCTCGCCCGCGCGGAACATTGTATCGCGGGCCGGCTTCGCTTTACTTCGAAGACCATGCCTTGCGCGAAACCATAAAGCTAGCTTATGCTTCAACGCAAGGCTCTCCGCCATTGGCGGAGAGGCCTTTCCGGTGAGGCTGAACATAAGGCGCGGTCGGAGGACGGTATGAACGACAGTAATTTTCCCAAAATCGTCATACGCCACATCTCCGGCTCCAAGGCGAACCAGATTGAAGGGCGGTTCTAAAAACCCTAAAGCGCGAAAC
>PLZT01000748.1 GCA_003152255.1 Methylocystaceae bacterium
AGCGCGTTGACGCTCATCGTCCGCTGTTTGACCAGCAGTTCGCGCGTCTTATGCAGCATCAACGTCGCTTGCTGCTCCGGGCTCTTGATCGGCACGAAGCGCATTCCGGGCCGCGACATCGCTTCGCAGATTGCGTCCGCGTCGACTGCATCGTTCTTGCCGCGCTTGACATACGGCTTGGTGTAAGCCGGGGGCATCAGCAGCACTTCGTGTCCCATCGCCTTGAGTTCACGCGCCCAATAATGCGCCGAGCCGCAGGCCTCCATGCCAATGAGGCAGGGCTCGATTTGCGCAAAGAACTCGTGCATCTTCGAGCGCTTCAACTTGCGCGTCACGGCGCTGCCGTTTTCGCTCTCAAGCGCATGAACCTGAAAATAGTTCTTGGCCAAATCGACGCCAATCCTGATAAACTTCTTCACGGACGGTCTCCCTCTTTGTGGCGCTCCTGCGACCACGCCTTGGCACTATGATGCCGTTGAGGAGAGGCCGTCCACATCATCATGTGAGGCGCTGATCATCGACGAGCTTCGCCGCGCCGGCGTCGAGATCTTCTTCTTGCACCGGCCGATCGGCGACACGGCGGAAGACGATCTCCTGCTTCAGGTTCAGAGCGTGATCGCCGAATACGAGCGCGCCAAGATTCTAGAGCGCAGCCGTCGACACGCCGCGCGCGCTGGCTCGGTCAGCGCGCTCACCGGAGCGCCCTTCGGTTATCGCGACGTCAACCGCGCCGAAGGTGGCGGAATGGCGCGTTTCGAGGTTGTGGAGGAAGCAGCGCACATCGTACGGTTGATTTTCGCCTCGGTTGGCTTCGATCGTCTGAGCCTGCGCGAAGGCTGTCGTCGCTTGCGGCAAATAGGCGGCCAGACCCGGGGAGGATCAACGCATTGGTATGCTTCCACCATTCGCGGCATGCTGGATAATCCCGCCTATGTCGGGTGCGCGGCGTTCTGGCGCGCCCACTATCTGCCGCCGCGTCCGCGATTGCCGCCTCTGCAGGGGCGCACAAAACCTTCGCCGCATCCGGTCTCGCGCGTTCCCACGCCTTGCGACGACTGGATCGAAATCCCTGTGGCGGCCATTGTCGACCAAGCGGTGTTCGAGGCGGCTGGCACGCAACTCGACAAAAACAAGAAGCGAAAACGCAATCGCGAGAGCGGCCATGTGTGGCTGCTGCAAGGCCTGACGGTCTGTCGACCTTGTGGTTACGCCTACTATGGAAAAGCAGCGCCGCGCACGCGGGGCTATGATCCAACTAATGTCTTGCGGTATTACCGCTCGAGCGATCTGCCGCGTCGGCGCGCCATCGCTCGCCAGCAATACGATCCGCGCCCGAAGAAGCAGGCGGTGCTCGCCCGTCATCTCACGCGCCAAATTTTCAAGTTCGGCGCGCTCCTGTTCCGTCAATGTGATCGCCGTCTCGTCCGGAATGCTGCACATTCAGCCTTGAATCACGACTCACCGTTCAGCGATAGTGGGTACTAGTAAGGGGGATGGGCGCATGTGTTAACCCATAGCCACTTGCCCCCCACTTTCCGCCGTTCAAGGCAGTCGAAACACTTAATTCTCTGTCCCGCGCCCTGGTTGGACCAGCGGGCGCACCCTGCGTCGTAGCTCCTGTAGGTCTCGAGCGCCATCGCGGAACTGGCGACCGCCATCATGGCGACTGCTACGAACGTCCCCCCTGCGATGACGGATTTAATTGTGTATCCGGTCATGATGAGCACCTCCCTTTTTTGCATATCCCATATTTAGGAACCGCGTTTCACAAGTTAACGACCGCCTCCTTACTCAGGCGGAAAACCTCATCAAGCCGCACAAAACCCAACTCGCCTCCGACCGCACATCCTGCCGCTCCGCGCTCGCCAATCAGTGGCGAATAGAACGGGCTTCCCCATCATCGGACCTTTTTGCGACAGAGGCGAATAAATTAGAATTTAATATGCTCAGTCCGACCAGATAAGGTAAGGCTCTGGAAATCGAAACTGATGGGGTGCACCCCCTATCCAACCATGGTGCAAGAGGCGCGCGTTGATCATTTTCTCAATCGTCTCAATTGATTCAATCTCGCGCCTCGGCGTTCGGACCGCCTCGGACCCGAGGGGACTGTTGCAATAATGCTCGCCATTGTTCGAATTGCCTTAGAGCGGCCATATACGTTCGTTGTAATGGCTATGCTAATTCTGATCTTCGGCGTGAAGGCGTGGATCGGAACCCCGACGGATATTTTCCCCGATATCGGCATTCCCGTCATCAGCGTCGTATGGACCTATAACGGCTTGCCGCCGGACGATATGTCCGGGCGGGTCATTTACTATTACGAACGCACGCTCAGCGCCCAGGTGAACGACATCGAGCATATCGAATCCCAGTCGTTGCCGGGATATGGAGTGGTCAAAGTCTATTTCCAGCCCAAGGTGAAAATCGACATGGCTCTCGCGCAAGTGACCGCCGCGTCGCAGACCGTTCTGAAATTTCTTCCCGCGGGAATCACGCCTCCCTATGTGCTGAGCTTCAACGCGTCGAGCGTGCCGGTTCTCCAGCTTGCTCTATCGAGCAAGACCTTGTCGCAGTCCGAATTGTTCGACTATGGGCAGAACTTCATCCGGCCAAAGCTTGCGACCGTCGCCGGCGCCGCCGTGCCGTCGCCTTACGGCGGCAAGGTCCGACAGGTCCAGATAGATATCGATCAGCAAAAACTGCGCGGCTATGGTCTCTCCGCGAGTGACGTCGTGGCGGCCATCGCGGACCAAAACCTCATCACGCCGGTCGGCACGCAAAAGATTGGCGAATACGAATATATCGTCTCCTTGAACGTCTCCCCGACTAAGATCGCGGAGCTGAACGATCTTCCGATCAAAAAGGTCGACGGAACGATAGTCTTTATCCGAGATGTGGCCTTCGTTCACGACAGTAGCCCGCCGCAGATCAATGTGGTGCGGGTTGACGGCGGCTCCGCCGTGCTGATGACCATTCAAAAATCCGGCTCCGCCTCCATCCTGGATGTGATCCAGGGCGTGAAGGCGCTGTTGCCCAAGATTCGGGCGTCGCTTCCGAAGGGCTTGCAACTGGTCGCGGTCGGCGACCAGTCCACGTTCGTCAATGCGGCGGTCTCGGGCGTCATCCGGGAGGGCGTCATCGCCGCGGTTCTGACCGGATTGATGATTCTGCTTTTTCTAGGCAGCTGGCGTTCGACCCTCATCATCACGATTTCGATTCCGCTGGCGATCCTGAGCGCGATCGCCGTTCTTTCGGCAATCGGCGAAACCATTAATGTGATGACGCTGGGTGGTTTGGCCCTGGCGGTCGGCATTCTGGTCGATGACGCGACGGTCACCATCGAGAACATCGACAGGCATCTCGAAGGCGGCGCTGAAATTATTGACGCAATCCTCGATGGCGCGTCGGAGATCATTATTCCGGCCACTGTGTCGCTGCTCAGCATTTCCATCGTATTCGTGCCGACCTTCGGACTTGGCGGCGTCGCCGGCTATCTGTTTCGGCCTATGTCGGAAGCCGTGATCATCTCGCTCGTCGCATCTTATGTGCTGACGTACACGCTGGTGCCGACGCTGGCCCGCTACCTTCTCGCCAATGAATCCCATGACGGCGACGAGGCCGCGGCGCCGAGCTCCAATCCCCTGGCAAGATTCCAGCGCGGCTTCATGCATCGATTCGAAAGGGTGCGACTGGTCTATCGCGATTGGCTCGGGCGGGCGCTTGCGCGGCCGTGGCCTTTCGTCATCGGGATGTTCGCCGTGGTGGTTCTGTCCTTCGGACTGGCGCCGTTTCTTGGACAAAATTTCTTCCCGACGATCGAATCCGCGCAAATCAAGCTGCATGTTCGGGCGCCAATCGGCACCAGAATCGAAGAGACCGCTCGTCTCTGCGACCGGGTCGAACTGGCGATACGACAACTCATCCCGGCTGACGCTCTTGACAATATCGTTGACAATATCGGTTTGCCGATCAGCGGGATTAATATCGCCTATGGCAATTCGGGAACCATCGGGGTAGGCGACGCCGACCTTCTGATTACTCTCAAAGAGGGCCAAGAGGGCAACACCAGGGAATATATGGAGAGTCTGCGGGAACGGCTTCCGCGTCTGTTTCCGGGAGCGAGCTTTGCTTTCCTCCCCGCGGACATCGTTACGCAAATTCTCAATTTCGGCCTGCCGGCTCCGATCGACGTGCAGGTCATCGGCAATGAGGCGGCGGCCAATCGCGCATACGCCGAGAAGATTTTCAAACAAATCATCAATGTCCCCGGTGTCGCCGATCCCCGCATCCAGCAGGCGTTCAACGCTCCGACGCTCAATGTTGATGTCGACCGGTCGCGCGCTCTCGATGTGGGGCTGAAGCAACGAGACATCGCCAATTCGATGCAGGACACGCTCGCCGGCAGCATTCAGAGTGCTCCGACCTTTTGGCTCAATCCCAAGAACGGCGTGTCCTATCCCATCGTGGTGCAGACCCCGCAATATTGGATGAGCAGCCTTGAAAGTTTGAATAATCTGCCGCTTACCGCGACAAACGCGTTGCAACTGCTCGGCGGCGTGGCTGTTATCTCGCGCGGGCAGAGCAACGCCGTTGTTTCGCATTACGATGTGCAGCCGGTGATCGATATTTTCGCGTCGACGCATGAGCGCGACCTTGGAGCAGTCGCGGGCGACATCGAGACCATTCTGAATCGCGCCGCGCACGAAGCTCCCGCCGGCTCCTCAGTGGTTTTGCGCGGTCAAGTGTCCACGATGACGGCCGCCTATGCACAGCTCTTTGGTGGATTGGCTCTGGCGATCGTTCTTATCTATCTGCTGATCGTGGTCAATTTTCAGTCGTGGCTGGACCCTTTCGTGATCGTCAGCGCCTTGCCAACGGCTATGGCGGGCATTGTGTGGATTTTGTTCCTGAGCTTCACGACCTTGTCCGTGCCCGCCTTGACTGGCGCCATCATGTGCATGGGCGTGGCGACCGCGAACAGCATTCTTGTCGTGAGCTTTGCGCGGGAGCGTCTGGCCGAGGGCGCCGATGCGCTGACGGCCGCCCTGGACGCGGGATTCACGCGGTTCCGTCCCGTGTTGATGACGGCCCTGGCGATGATTATCGGCATGATGCCTATGGCGTTTAGCGCCGAGCAAAACGCGCCGCTGGGGCGCGCGGTGATTGGCGGGCTCTTTTGCGCTACGATTGCGACGCTTTTTTTCGTCCCGGTCGTGTTCAAGCTGGTTCACACGTCAGCCCGTACACCAGTTGAATCCTCCGGCAATTAAGCGAAGAGAGTCGAGTCGATGCCAAATGACGAGAACGCTGGGATGCCTGTTCGCGACGCGCAAGCGTTCGCGCGCAAGATGAAGCGTCGACTCGCCGTCGCCGCCGTCATTGCCGTCGCGCTCGCCGCGGGTGGGATCATCAGCCGCGGCATCAAGGCGGGAAGGCTCGCGGAGTGGACGAAGGCGCAATCCATTCCGACGGTGGAGGTGGTCTCGCCCAAGCCGGGAACCGGCGAACAGGAGCTTGTGCTGCCAGGCGACGTCGCTGCGTTTACCGATGCGCAGATTCGGGCCCGCGTCAACGGATATATCCGCGAATGGAAACACGACATCGGTGCGCATGTGAAGGCTGGCGAAACTCTCGCCATAATTGACGCGCCGGAACTGGAACAGCAACTCGAACAGGCCAAAGGCGAACAAGCCAAGGCGGAGGCCCATGTCCAACTCGCGAAATTGACCTCGAAACGATGGGCGGCGCTGCGCGCCTCCACGGCGGTGTCGCAACAAAGCGTCGACGAAAAGAGCGGAGATTTCAACGCTAAGATCGCGGACGTCGCCGCCGCGCGCGCCAATGTCGAACGTCTGAAGGCCTTGCAGGGCTTTACGCAGGTCGTGGCGCCGTTCACGGGTCTCGTGACGCGACGGAACATCGACGTGGGCGTGCTTGTTGGACCCGGCAATGGACAGGAATTGTTCGATATCGCGGATATTCATGTGGTGCGAGTCTTTGTGCGCGCGCCGCAGGCTTTCGTTGCGCAACTGCCCACGGGCATGACCGCGACGCTCAAACTGCCGCAATTTCCGAGCAGGGTTTTTACGGCGAAACTCGACTCGACGTCCAACGCCATCGCGGAGAAATCCCGAACCCTCCTCGTCCAGCTCTTGGCCAACAACGCCGATGGCGCGCTGCTGCCTGGTTCTTACGCGGAAGTCCATTTCAAACTGCCCGCGAATGCTCAACTGCTGCGCGTGCCCGCCAATGCGATTTTATATCGCGACAACGGGTTGAACGTGGCGACGGTCGGTCCAGATCGAAAGGTTGTCATAAAGCCAATCGAAGTAGCGCGCGATCTTGGTGTCGAGATCGAAGTTTTGTCGGGGATTTCAGCGGCGGATCGCATCATCGTCAATCCTCCCGACATCATTGCCGACGGGGATATTGTCCGCCTTTCCAGCGACGACACTGCTAAAAATGTGCCTGACGGCAAGAAAACCAAGGTCGAGTAGAATGAAATTTCGCTCAGGCCTGGCGTTAATCTTGCCGCCGCTGCTGCTGTGCGGCTGCGATCTTGCGCCAGAATACAGCGCCCCGATCGTTGAAATGCCAGCGAAATTCAAGGAAGGCCAAAACTGGAAAGAGGCGCGGCCCCGCGACGATGCGTCAAGGGGGGAGTGGTGGCGAAGCCTCAATGATCGCCTGTTGAATGAACTCGAACCGCAGGTCGAGATCTCCAATCAGGACATTGCGGCGGCCCTCGCGGTTATGGATCAGGCGCGGGCGTTCACCGCAAAGGCGCAAGCGGGCCTGCTGCCGACCGTCAATCTCAACAACAGCTATTCCGCCAATAAACAGTCCGCGCACCGTCCCACGCGCAAAGCCGATAGGCCCTTCAGCGCAGCCGGCTACACCGAATCGATCTTGAATAACCGGCCATTGAACGAGCCGGATCATTACGGCGACAACCTGCTTAATCTGCAAGCCACCTATGAGGTCGATCTCTGGGGGCGTGTTCGCGACGCCGTCGCCGCCGGTCAGGCGCAGGTCCAGGCCAGCGCGGCGGAGCTTGAGTCGATTCGACTCAGTCTTCAAGCCGAACTGGCGCGTGATTACATCGCAATGCGCGGTTTCGACAGCGAAATAAAGCTGCTGACCGATACGGTTGAAAGCTACAGTCGCGCGCTGGCTTTGACCAAGGCGCTCGTCGATGGACAAATCGCATCTCCCGCCGATTCCGCCCGCGCCCAGGCGCAGCTAGAGGTCACGCGGGCGCAGTTGTTCGATGTGATGGAACGACGGGCGCTGTTGGAACATGCGATTGCGACTCTGATCGGCAAGCCGGCGTCGACATTTTCCATTCCATCGGCGGCGACTCCGACGCTGTCTCCGGCAATGCCCCCAAGCGTGCCTTCGACCCTATTGGAGCGCCGGCCCGATATCGCCGCGGCGGAGCGGCGGGTCGCCGCAGCCAATCAATCGATCGGCGTCGCGCGCGCCGCGTTCTTTCCGCGACTCACCATCAACCTGTCTGGCGGAACGCAAGATACGGGGCTCAGTCTGCTCAATATGCGCAACAGCATTTGGTCGGTGGGTCCGGCAGTCACCTTGCCGATCTTCGACGGCGGCGCAAGAATTGCCGATCTCAGGGGTGCCGAAGCAGCCTATATGGAGACCGTCGCACACTATCGAGGCTCGGTTTTGCACGCGATTCAGGAGGTCGAGGATGCTCTGGCCGCCTTAAAATGGTTAGCGAAAGAGGCGCAGAGCATGAGCATCGCTTCCGCCAACGCACAAAAAGTCCTGAACATATCGCTCGCGCTCTATCGTGATGGTGCAACCAACTATCTCGACGTCGTCACCGCGCAAACGGCCGCGCTCGACGCGGAACGGGCCGTATTGGCGATAAAGACGCGCAGAATTGCGGCCAACGTGGGCTTGATGCTGGCGCTCGGGGGAGGGTGGTCGTCGGCCGAACTGGCGAATATTGAATAAGGCCGGAGCAAAGGCTCTACGAGGGAAGGCCCGATATCCATGTCAACGGGGAAGCTTATGCCTGAACCAGCTCAAACCGGATTTTCCTGCGGTCAATGCGCCTTTTGGAGGCATTTGAACGAACGCGACGGCAGTTGTCACCTGCGCGCTCCTGAACCCATCGGCGTCGTCGACGAGGCGGCGCGGTGGGCGCGAACCCACTTCGACGCCTTTTGCGGAGAAGGGCGCCGTCGCGAGGACACGCAGTTGCAACAAGTGGTCTGCTCAACATGCCTCTATTGGCGTCATCCGCCCGGCGGACTCCAGCCGGTGGACCTATTGGATCGTCGGCAGGATTGGTGGAGTCGAGCTGGTCATTGCCACAGATTGGCGCCTCAACCTTCGTCGGAGCCTGGCCACAAGGCGTTCTGGCGCGCAACCCATGAAACCGACACATGCTTTGCTGGCAAGACGAGGTCAAGCTGATTTGGGTTGCTTCGCTTGCGTTCGCATTGGCGGCGCGGTGGCATTGTAACCCGTTGTAATCACGCCACCCTTCCAGAACAGATATTAAACGAAAATTAATTATCTCCGGGAGGTAGCATTTCCTATGCTGTCTATCAAACATCAGAGCCAGTTCGGGGAGCGCTCGGGCAAGCTTTAGTGGCGTGAGGCGAAATGAAAAGTCCTGGACAAGAGATCCTAGTGATCGAAGACGATCAAGAAATTGCTGAAGCAATGATCGATGAATTGCGAGTGCGCAACTATCACGTCACTCATGCGGCCACGGGTTCGCAGGGACTGACTAGTATAAGGCAAACCTCGTTCGATTTATTGATCGTGGATCGAATGCTCCCAGAAATCGACGGGCTGTCAATTATCGAAATCTTGCGGAAAGAGAATCGATCTGTCCCCGTCCTCATCATCAGTGCGCTGGGCGACGTGAACGAGCGGGTCCACGGTTTGGAGAAGGGAGCCGACGATTATCTCGCCAAGCCGTTCAGTTTCGCCGAAATGGGGGCGAGGGTCGAAGCGTTATTGCGGCGGCCGATGCAAGCTCGCACCACCACACTGTGCGCCGGCCCGCTGTTGCTTGATTTGCTCCAACGGGCCGTGAGCCTGAACGGCGAGAAAATCGAACTCTCCTCGCGGGAGTTTCAGCTTCTGGAATATTTTGTTGCGCGGCCAGGGCAGCTCATCACCCGCGATATGCTAATCGAGAATGTTTGGAAATATCGCTTTTCGCCGCAGACGAATGTCGTGGACGTGCACATCAGCAAATTGCGCCGCAAGATTGACGGCAATCGTGTCACATCCTTCATTCAAAATATCCGAGGCTGCGGGTTTGTGTTTAATGCCGATATTTAAGCTTGCAGGGTCAGCGATCTTTCGGCGCACGCTGGCGATAGCCGCCTTGTTCGTCAGCGCGGACCTGCTGCTTTTCGCCTTCATTTATTGGCAAACAGCCATTTTCGAGACCAACAGAATCATGGCCTTTCTTGAGCGTCAGGCTGAGGTGTTAGCGCAGGCGTCGTTTGAACAGATCAACCAGAGCATTCAGGGCCATGTCTATAACGACGTGCACAGATTGACGGTCTCTGGCTTGTTTGAACCAGATGGCGCGGTTTTGCAAGGAAACCTCAAGGCGGTACCTGTCGATCTCGCGATCGACGGAGCGGCTCGCCGGATCAACCGACCCGAACTTCGCGGTGACGCAAAGCCTCTCGAGCCAATGATCGTCGTCGCACGACGTCTTTCCGATGGGCGCATTCTTGTCATCGGCCGCAATATTGAGGAGCTTGGCAACCTCGAGGAAACCGTTGGCAGAGCCTTAAAGCTTGGCGTCGTTCCTATGGCGCTGCTGGCGATCGCCGTTGGCGGAATCCTGAGCCAGCGGATGAACCGGCGGCTCAAAGCGGCGCAACAGGTGCTGGACAATATTCAAAAAGGACAATTGCGCCAGCGCTTGCCCGTGAGCGGGACCAGGGATGAATTCGACCACCTCGCCGAAGGGGTGAACGCCATGCTGGGCGAGCTGGAGCAGGCGATCGAAGAACTGCATCAAGTTGGCAACAATATCGCTCACGATCTGCGAACCCCGCTGACGCGAGTTCGCACGCAATTGGAGCGAGCGCAGCGTCTGTTGGCCGACCAGAGCGAGCCGCTGGACCTGATCGACCGGGCCATTTCCGGTCTCGATCAAACTTTCTCGATTACGACCGCCATGCTTCGCATTGTGCAACTCGAATCAGGCCGGAGCCGCGCGTCGTTTAGCGCCATCGATCTTGCGGAGATTTTGCGGGAGGTAGCCGAGCTTTACGATCCGCTTGCGGAAGCCAAACACATCACGATCGGCCTTGACCTCGACGCAGGTTGCGCTGTTTGGGGAGACAGAGATCTGCTGTTAGAGGCCTTTGCTAATTTGCTGGACAACGCGGTCAAGTTTGCGCCGGATGGTGGGCGCACCCAGATCACTCTCTTAAACGCGCCGATTGGACCGATTGTTGAGGTCCGCGACGACGGTCCGGGAATCCCGGCGGCACAACGAGCCGATGTGTTTAAGCGTTTTTATCGTTGCAACCAGAGCCGGCATATCGCCGGCGCCGGGCTGGGGCTCACTCTGGTTGCGGCGATCGTCAAACTTCATGGTTTTTCCATCGAGGTCAAAGACGCGACGCCCGGTTGTGTTTTTGAATTTCGATGCTTCACCCCCGGACAGTTCGACGCCGACAACGCCAATCGGCAAGAAAACTAACTCATTCATGGACGGTGAATCCATTGTCGCGCCGCACGCAATTATCAGGATGGTGGGCTGATTTCAGAAGGCTAGCCTTGCGCTTAGTTTAAGAATGTGTGCCTTTTTTTGAAAATGGAGATTAGTTTACCGCGCTTAACGTGAGAACCAGAAAGCATCACGTGCGCGCCGCACTGCGGACCGGAGTTGCGCTTGTCGAACGCCACGGACCCGACATACCGGTAGCTTCATACAAAACAATTGGCGAAAACGGCATGCTAAGGCAGCCTCGTCGCCAAATTGCTCAGCTATGTGATGCAAGCCCGAACGACTCTCATTATTGCAGCGACATTGAGAATCAACCCGGCGCTATTCTCATATTTTAGTGCAGCAAATTGCTCGAACGACTGCGTTCTCGCAATTGACCGCAGCCAACAGCGACGCCGCCGCCAGCTCATTAAAAACCGCCTCGCGGAATTCGGGCGCTGGCTATCCACCGACTCAAGCAATATATTGCCTTTAAACGATGCGCGCACAGGGTGACTTGGCGTTGCGTTTTTCGTCTTGCGAACTTCAGTCGCGTTTCCGGAGCTTCGTTGATGGGCCGCAAGTCCAATTTACTGCTCGCCTTAGCGGTCGCCGCCTCGCCGGCTGCGCCTCTTGCCTTTGCCGAGGAGCCCACGGTCGATCTGAAGGCCCGGGCGGTGGTTTTGGTCGGGGAATATGCGACCTCTCTGCAGACTGCCCTGAAGGGGGCGCTGGCAACGTCAGGGCCCGTGGGAGCCATTTCTTTTTGCCATGACCAGGCGCCTCAGATCGCCGCGGATATCTCGCGAAGCAGTGGCTGGGCAGTCGGCCGCACCAGCCTAAGGATCCGTAACGCCTCCTCGACCCCGGATAACTACGAGGCAAAGGTGATGGAAGAATTCTCGGCCAGGATCGCCAAAGGCGAGGCAGTTGCGGATTTGATCAAGGCAGAAGTCGTCGAGGAGAATGGCGGCAAGGTTTTTCGCTTCGTCAAGGCCATTCCCACCACCGAAGTCTGCCTGACCTGTCACGGCGCCAACATCAAGCCCGAGATCAAGGCTAAGCTTGATGAACTCTATCCAGGAGACAAGGCAACCGGTTTCAATCTGGGCGACATGCGTGGCGTGTTCACCCTGAGCAAGCGGCTATGACTTCCATGCCAAACAAACTCGCGATCGCCGCGGCTGCTCTTTGGGTCGTCACCGCCCTTGGGGCGGCGGTTCTGTTCGTGCGGGGACACACCGCGCCCGCTTCGGACGGACGGACGGCCATCCTTCTCACTCTCGCCGAACGGGATTTCGTGCTGGCGGAAATGCGACACATGCTGATTTCGGTCCAACAGATCACGGAGGCGCTAGCGAGCGGGGAACGCGCCAAGGCGGCGGCGGCCGCGAGGGCGGCCGGCGGCCACGCCAATGCGCAGATTCCGATCGGCTTGATGGCGAAACTGCCTTTGGAATTTAAACAGGCAGGGATGGCCATGCACGCCGGTTTCAATGAAATCGCTGCGGCGGTGGACCAAGGAGAGAGCCCATCCGCGCTGACAGGAAAATTGGCCATCCAGCTCAGCGCATGTGTCGGGTGCCACCAAAGCTATCGCATAGACCAAGATCTCTGAAAACCAGGGGCCGACGAGGTGGGACGTCTGCCGCGCGCCTCAGTCCTTGGGCTCGGGCTGGCGTTCTTCGACTGGATGACCGGCCTTCTCCCAGGCGTCCGCTCCCCCCGGATACCAGGAGACGTTTTTGTAACCGAGCGAGAGCGCCCGCTTGGCGGCGTTCCACGAGGCCCAACAATTGGTGCGGCAATAAAACACGAGTGACTTAGACTTGTCATTCGGAGTCGCGCGAACCAGGCCAGACTCAAAATAGCGCAAGGTCGAGGTCGTCAATTCGCCAAAGCCTGTGTCCACCAACCAGATGCTGCCGGGAATATCGAGGCGCGGCGCCGCCTGCCAGCTTGCCTCCTTTGGCAAATCAGCGGGTCTAGTCGGATGCGCCACCGTGTCGACAAAAACCGCCCCTTTGTTGTTCCAGATATCGAACGCCCGCGCAGTGTCAATCACAGTCGCGCCTTTGAGCGTGGCTGGCGTTGGCGCATGATAATTTTCTAAACGATAGCCCTCGGGCTCAGCCGGCGGAGTCTCCTGAGCCAGAACGGGAAGAGCAACAATGAGCGCCATGACGACGACCGCGATTCCACCGATTTTTCCCGTAATCAATGCGCGGCTCTGTTCTGCTTTCATCAGGCTCATCATCGACAAAATTTGCGACACGCCGCCGTCGGCTCTAACCGACGTGCGCGGCCATGAATTTAATATAGCCGCAGCACTCTCCGCAGGCGATCTCCGTGTCGTCAAGACTTCATTGCCGGAGAGCCTATGCGGACCATCTCAGCAAAACAAGGCCCCAACCTCATCTATTTTGCCACGGCAACCTCGAGACTAACCACCTACCCGGCTGCGGCGACTATTAATCCGGCGATGTGGATGATCATGGGGAATCCAGACGATTTGTTCAAAACTGCACGCTAAGAGCCCGACTCGAAATTCAA
>PLZT01000274.1 GCA_003152255.1 Methylocystaceae bacterium
AATCTGGGCTTGATGATGCGCGAAGGTCTCCTGAAGGAAAATATTGATGGCGAGGCGCTGGACTGGGCGCATCGGCGGTTGATGGCTCGCAGCGAGCAGCGTCGCATCCTGATGATGATCTCGGACGGGGCGCCGGTCGACGATTCCACCCTGTCGGTCAATCCCGGCAATTATCTCGAGCGCCATTTGCGCCAAATTATCCATGATATTGAAACGAAATCGCCGGTCGAACTCATCGCCATAGGCATCGGCCATGACGTGACGCGTTATTATCGCCGGGCCGTGACCATTGTGGACGCCGAGGAACTGGGCGGGGCCATGACCGAAAAGCTGGCGGAATTGTTCAGCGAGAACGCCGTTCCGACGATGCCCGGCCGAAACAACGCGCCGGCGGCGCGATCAAGCGCCGCGCGCTAATCACGAATCATTTTCATGGGTTACAAGGCACCGGGATTTCGAGCGTCAACAAGATTTTTACGTCGCAACCGCTAAACTGGAACCTAATCCGACGCCGCTGCGTTTACGGTTGCGGGCTTAACGTCGCGACCAGGTGCGCGGCGCCATTCTCGGAGCCGCGGAGTGTGTGATCTCAGAGGGTTGAACCATGTCATTCGCGATGTTCCCTAAGCATGACGATAGCCTAACGGCTGGCGCTCCGTCGTCCGAACAGAAAGTCCTCTGTATCGCGGCGATCTGCTTATTGGCGTCGACGCCGCTGCTGATTTCCATCGCCCTGATGATCTGGGGCGGTTAAGACCCCCGAGTCCAAAAGCCCGGGTCGACGGGCGCGCTCGCGGTCCTGCAGGTAGGGCGAGCCCTTTCGTGGAGGCCCGTGCAAGCGCTTATTCCTTGGTTCGGCGCGACGTTCCCTTGGTGGAATGGATCGAGAGCGCGGGCGAACACACGTCAAGAAGCGTCGCCGATGGGCCATTGTTGTTTAAATACGTTTCCTTTCGTGTCATGAGCCTCGACCGAAATCGTTTTGGCGCCGTTTGGCGCATAGCTAAACCGGAAATTCGGGTCTTCCGATAAGGAGATCCCGCCCTCCATTGAAAAAATCGCCGTCTCGCCCTGCCGGACCACCACCTTGTCGATGTAATGGGCGGGGATATAGAGATGCGTGAGTTGATCCATCTGCATTCCCGAATTATTGGGATGTCGGATCATGATTTGCGCTTCGCGATGTCCAGATTCCGCGCTCTTGAATTCGCGGTATTTCATCTGTCCGAGATGAGACGCGGCTTCATCCATGTTCTTGACGGCGGGCGCGGAGCAGCCGCCGGCGGCCTTGACGAATTTGACTTGCGCGTGAAGGGCGCCGTCGCCTGTTTCACCGACCGCGTGGACGTTGGTGTACGAGTTCACCCGCGCGCGAGTGGAAATAAAGGTCACGCCCGCCGTTTCGCCGAATGCGAAAGCCGCGACCATGGGCATCGGGTTTTGATCGACGACGAGCGTCGCCCGACGCAATCCGGCGGCCTTGAGCCGCAGCGTCATCGGCACGATGGCGGCGTCCTCGGCGCGGACCGGCGCTTCGAGAACGACAAAGTCGTCGTTCGCGATCGCGCGGCCTTGAAACAAATCGCGGGCTAGATCGGGCCAGGGGTCGACCGGAGCGGGCGCCTGCGCGAGCGCTCCGTCAAGCGCGCCGAGCAAAAGTCCGACGCACAGGAGTCCGGCGGGGCGCCAGCGGCGCGGGGCGACGATCTTCATGGTTGCCTCCAGAACAAGGGCGCAGGCTAATCCTCGCGCGAAAATTCCTCAAGGCGTCTCCCACTCCAATTCGGCGAAGCCAGCGGTCGCATTGCGGCCGTTGTAATTGTCGAAGAGACGCCATTTCTCTCGCTCGCTTTGCGCCGCCGCGCTCGCGGCGTCCGCGACAGTGTCGCCTTTCTTGATGGCGGCGCGCAAATCGGCGGTCAACCGGGTTAAATAGGCTCGTTCGTCGTCGAGCGCCTTGGGCCAAGCCGCGACCAGCGGCCCGTGACCGGGCACGACGCGCGCGGCGGGGATTTTCGCCAACTCTTCCGCCACGTCGAGAAATCCGAGCAGGCTGCCGTCGACGATCGGGACGTGCCGCAGGAACAAAAGGTCGCCCGCGAACAGCGTGCCGGTTTGCTCGTCCAACACGGTCAGATCGCAATCGCTATGCGCGGCGCTCCAGGCTTGCAGGGTGATCTTTCGTCCGCCAAGGTCGAGCGTCGTCGCCTTGTCGACGGTGACGCTTGGGCCGACGATAACCACGCCGTCGAGAGCGTCGCCCATCGCCGCGCGAAACGATTCCAGATAAAAGGCGCCCTGCGCCGCCAAGGCGCGCGGGAGATTCTTGTGACCGACGAAAACGACGCCTTGGCCGACAAACGCGCCATTGCCGAAGACATGGTCGGGATGGGCGTGGGTGTTAATCACATAGCGAATCGGCTTGGATGTCGCTTGCTGCAACGCAGCAATAAATGCCTTTGCTTCGATCAGGCTGCCGCCGGTGTCGATCACGGCCACGGCGTCATCACCGACAATCGCTCCAAGATTTGCGATATCTCCATCATTTTCGTGGTCCATAAGCGCGGTCCGGCCCGGATGGGCGAATACGCCGGGCGCGATTTCCTGGAGCTTGAACTCCGTCGCGGCGGATGGGTTTATGAAATAAAACGCCAAGACTAGCGACAATATAATGCGGCGCACCATGATGTTCGACCTCGCTGATCACGTCCAATCGGCGTCCCGGCTCCACAAACTCAGTAGAGCGTTTTTTCCGGGTTGCGCTCTAAAAGGCGGCGCCATATTATCCCGCCGTTTCCGACTTAAAAGATGTCTTCTGGACGGGAACCGGAAGCTTCTCTTCGGAGGTCGATGGAGCCATTTTGTAGGGTCCAGCCGATCGACGCGAGACAAGGAACGGAAAACGCCTTCCCAGTGTCGAGGCGCCATCGAGGCGCGATGTCGGCGACGAGGCCAAGATAGGCGCGCGCCGATGTCGTCAGGAGGAAAAGCTCATGCATAAGCTGTTGTTGTCGACTTCGGTCGGTGTTTTCGCGCTGCTTTCGGTTGGCGCGGCGAAGGCCGACGAATTGCTGACCCTGCAGAAAGACCCCAAGCAATGGGTGTCTCCCACCGGCGATTACGCCAATACGCGCTATTCTACCTTAAAGCAGATCACCACCGAAAACGTCTCCAAGCTGGCGCCGGCGTGGAGCTTCTCGACCGGCGTGCTGCGCGGCCACGAAGGCGCGCCGCTGGTGCTCGGCGATGTGATGTATATTCATACGCCGTTCCCCAATATCGTCTATGCGCTGGATCTCAATCACGACGGCAAGATCCTTTGGAAATACGAGCCGAAGCAGGATCCGGCCGTGGTTCCCGTGATGTGCTGCGACACGGTTAATCGCGGTCTGGCGTACGCCGACGGCAAGATTTTCCTGGCTCAGGCCGACACCACTCTCGTCGCGCTCGACGCCAAGAGCGGCAAGTTGGTCTGGTCGGTCAAGAACGGCGATGCGTCGAAGGGCCAGACCTCGACCGCCGCTCCCCATGTCTTCAAGGACAAGGTTCTCGTCGGCATCGCCGGCGGCGAATTCGGCGTGCGCGGCCATATCACCGCCTATAACGTCGCCGACGGAAAGTTGGCTTGGCGCGGCTATTCCATGGGACCGGACACCGATACGCTGATCGATCCGGAAAAGACCACCGTGCTCGGCAAGCCGGTCGGCAAGGACTCCTCGACCAGCACTTGGGAAGGAGATCAGTGGAAGATCGGCGGCGGCACCACCTGGGGCTGGTATTCCTACGATCCGGAATTGAACCTAGTCTATTACGGCTCGGGCAACCCGTCGACCTGGAACCCGAAGCAGCGTCCGGGCGACAACCGCTGGTCCATGACGATCTGGGCGCGCAATCTCGACACCGGCGCCGTGAAGTGGGTCTATCAGCTCACGCCGCATGACGAATGGGATTACGACGCGATCAACGAAGTGATTCTCGCCGATCAGGAAATCGGCGGCGTCAAGCGCAAGACGGCGGTGCATTTCGATCGTAACGGTTTCGCCTATACGCTCGATCGCACCAACGGCGAATTGCTGGTCGCCGAGAAATACGACCCGGCCGTGAACTGGGCGACCAAGGTCGACATGGACAAGAGCTCCAAGACCTATGGCCGGCCGCTCGTCGTCGACAAATATTCGACGGAGAAAAACGGCGAGGACACCAACACGCAGGGCGTTTGCCCGGCGGCGCTCGGCTCCAAGGACGAGCAACCGGCCTCGTTCAATCCGGACACCGGCCTGTTCTATGTGCCGACGAATCACGTCTGCATGGACTACGAGCCCTTCCGGGTCAGCTATACCGCCGGTCAGCCCTACGTCGGCGCGACGCTGGAAATGTTCCCGGCCGGCCGGGTTCTCGGCGACAAGACGGACAACACCGGCAACTTCATCGCCTGGGACGCGCGCACCGGCAAGATCGTTTGGTCCGACAAGGAGCAGTTCTCCGTGTGGTCCGGCACGGTCACGACCGCTGGCGGTCTCGCTTTCTACGGCACGCTTGAAGGCTATCTGAAGGCGGTCGACCTCAAGACGGGTAAGGAGCTTTACAAGTTCAAGACCCCGTCGGGCATCATCGGCAACGTCATCACCTACGAGCATGCCGGCAAGCAATATGTCGCGGTGCTTTCAGGCGTCGGCGGCTGGGCCGGCATCGGTCTCGCGGCGGGCCTCACGAAGGGCAACGAGGGTCTCGGCGCCGTGGGCAATTATGCGTCGCTGTCCAACTACACCGCTCTCGGCGGCGTGTTGACGGTCTTCGCCCTGCCCAACTGAGCCTAGCCTAACGCAATAGCGATTTGGCGCTCGGCCCACTGCCTCGAAGGCGTGTCGCCGGGCGCCATTTTTTGGATACGAGAAAACGTCAAAACGAGAAAACGTCGGAGAGTGTGATGAGACTGTCGTTGGCCGGGGCGCTCGCCCTGGGCGTTATCATGAGCGTTGGAACGGCCGCGAACGCGGAAGCGCCCGGAGATCCGAAGGCGGTCAAATCGGTCGATGGCAAANNNGGCATCGTCATTGGCGGTCGCGAAAACAAGCAGGCGGGCAACGACAGCGTTATGCCGGCCTTCGCCGAGAATAAAAACGCCATGTGCTATCTCGACGACATCTACGTCTATCTTCGCGCGCGCTCGACCGACGCGGTAGGCCGCGGTCGTCCAGAGAAGAAGGAAGACAAGCCCGCAGCGTTCTCCGACGCCGAAACCAAGTGCATGAGCGCCAAGTAAGGCGCCCGGCGAGAAATATCGTGGGCGGAATTGGGTTGACGCCCATTTTGGACAAGCGCTAAGGCAGGGAGTCGCGCATGGTCGGGCAAGGACGCGTGAGCCCTCGCGGAGCTTCCCTGCTTGTGATCGCCGTCGCGATGTTGATCGCGCCGGCGACGAGCGCGCAAAATCTCGGGCCGGAATTTGGGGCCAAGGGCGCGGACAACGCCGGCTCCATCGAACTCGTGGACCCCAAGGTGCTGCGTGTCTGCGCCGATCCCAACAATATGCCTTTTTCCAACGACAAAGGCGACGGTTTCGAAAACAAGATCGCGCGGTTGCTGGCCGAGAAGCTCAACAAGGACGTGGCTTACACGTATTATCCCGGCGCGACCGGTTTTATTCGCAACACTTTGAACGCGCATCTTTGCGATGTTGTCCTCGGCATGCCGCAGGGCAATGATTTGGTTCAGCCGACCAATCCCTATTACCGCACGACATATGCGATCGTGACGCGCGCCGGTTCCGATCTCGCGGATTTGAAATCCCTGGACGATCCGCGACTAAAAGAAAATGGACGACATATCGGTCTCGTCGCCAATACGCCGCCGGGCAATCTTCTCGCGGCGAATGGATTGATGAGCGCGGTCAGGCCCTATGCGCTGATGGTGGATACGCGCGTCGAATCATCCAGCGCCGCGATGATCGCCGATCTGGAAAAGGGCGACCTCGACATCGCTATCCTTTGGGGGCCATTCGCGGGCTATTACGCCAAAAAGGCCGCCGACAGACTGATCGTGACGCCGATAGCCGACGCGCCGGGGAAGCGGATGAGTTTTCGCATCGCCTTCGGGGTGCGTCATTCCGACCAGAATTGGAAGCGCGAACTCAATCAGTTCATCGCGCAAAACAAAGCGCCGCTTGACAAGATCCTTGAGGAATATGGCGTGCCGCTGCTCGGCGAGGACGGGCGGCCGCTCGGGTCGGCGCGATGAAGCGCGCGCTGCTGGGCTGTCTTTTCGCGGCCGCGGCCAGCGCGAGCTTAGCCGCGCAAAACGTGACGCCGAGGGAGCCCGTCGGCTATCGAATGGACGATTATGGCGCGCTCGTTCCGGCCACGCTCAAGGGCGCTTCGGTGTTGAGCACGACAAGAGCCTTCGAACTATGGAGCCAAAAGGCGGCTGTTTTCGTCGATGTCTTGCCGCGTCCGCCAAAGCCCGCGGGATTGCCCAAGGAAGCTGTCTGGCGAGATGCGCCGCGCCAGGACATTCCGGGCAGCGTTTGGCTTCCAGACACGGGCTATGGCGAATTGGCGGAGCGGACGCAGCGCTACTTCGAAGACGGACTTGGCCGCGCGACCCATGACGACAAGAGCAAAGCTCTTGTGTTTTACTGCCGCAAGAATTGTTGGATGTCCTGGAACGCGGCCAAGCGCGCGCTGTCGATTGGCTACACCAATGTTTCCTGGTATCCAGACGGCGCCGATGGCTGGGCCGAGGCGGGAAAATCGTTGGAATCTCGCGAGCCCGAGCCTCGCGAATAGGCGCCGTGACGATTTGGAGAGCGCCCCTCGTCGACGCCCCCTTTTGAGGAAATCCGATGACCACGACCGAGATGACCACGACCGAGTTGTCCCCGACAAAATCTTTTCAGGGGCTGATCCTGACCCTGCAACAATTTTGGGCCGCGCGGGGCTGCGTCATCCTTCAGCCCTATGACATGGAGATGGGAGCGGGCACATTTCATCCCGCGACCACCTTGCGCGCGCTGGGCCCCAAGCCCTGGCGGGCCGCCTATGCACAGCCCTGCCGACGCCCGAAGGATGGGCGTTATGGCGAAAATCCCAACCGGGTCCAGCATTACTACCAGTTTCAGGTCATACTAAAACCTTCGCCGCCCGATTTGCAGCAACTCTACCTCGATTCGCTCGCGACCATCGGCCTGGACGCGCGCCTGCACGACATCCGTTTCGTCGAGGACGATTGGGAGAGCCCGACCTTGGGCGCCTGGGGACTGGGCTGGGAGTGCTGGTGCGACGGGATGGAGGTCTCGCAATTCACCTATTTCCAACAGGTCGCCGGAGTGGAGTGCGCGCCGGTGGCCGGAGAACTCACTTACGGGCTCGAACGCTTGGCTTGTTACCTGCAGGGTGTCGACAGCATCATGGAGTTGAACTTCAATGGCGGCGAGGGCGCGGCGCGCGTGAGCTACAAAGATGTGTTCCTGCAGGCGGAACAAGAATACTCGCGCTATGATTTCGAGGCGGCGAACACGGATAAGCTTTTTTCAGATTTCAACTCCGCCGAAGCGGAGTGTGGATGCTTGCTTGAGTTCGGAGACGGCGATGGTGAAACGAAACATCTCATGTGTTTGCCTGCATATGATCAATGTATAAAAGCTTCCCACGCATTTAATCTTTTGGATGCGCGCGGCGTTATTTCCGTGACCGAGCGTCAAAGCTATATTCTACGCGTCCGCGAACTAGCCAAAGCTTGCGGCGCCGCGTGGAGACGCACCGAAGCCGGCGGCCTTCACCTTGAATAAGTCCGAGACCGCCACCACCTCTTAAGGGTCTGAGGCGCTCGGGCGATAAATTTTACTATTCGGCGAGATTATAGGTCGTTCGTCTCCATTGCTAGAGACGTCAGTTGACGGTGATCGCTATTTGTTCTAGTTATGTTCAGGATATGGGCGCGCGACGAGACGGAGGGCACGGTGATTGAGAGCGGTTTCCTCGACGGATTCACCACCATGCGCGAAGATCGCAAAAGCAAATTCGCCAAGGCGCGGCGCGAGACGCCCCCAGGGGCGTCGCCGAGTGGTCAAGCCCTCGCCTCGCTGTTAACCTCGGATTTGCGTGGAAGGTTTTATTCTTGGCGCGGACTCTCGGGGCGCCGTTACGTCTGCTCTATCTTTTCCGCCGCCGAAACGGCCGTCGTTTCGGAATTCACCGCCGCCGCGGTGATTGGCGTCGCGAAGGCCGGCGCGGCGCGGCGCCCGGTGTGCGTTATGTCTTCGCGTGAATTTCATGTCTGGGGGGATATCGGTTCGCGCGAAGGAGCCGAAAGCCATGGCGTGAGCGAATGGCACGTCCATTTCGGCGTGGACGACGAGGGATTGCGCGACCTCGCTGGATCGTTGCTCAGCTAGGGCTTGCAAGAGGATAGCAGCGACTCTTGAACTCAGGAGGCCGCGAGACTGCCCATAAAATCGCGGCTGACGATCAAGTGGCGCATATTTGATCGCCGTCGCCTATCCGTTAGCCTCATTCCGCCTTGAAACGGGCGTTCATCCCAAATAGTTTGAGTCGAGACGGAGAATCGCGGCCATCGCGCCGCGATCTGATCAATGCGCACCGCGTGGAACGGGGATCGCCGCGTTTTCGTTTGATCTGTCCATAAGAGTTCAATCCCAGGCCTCATCGCCATATATCCCTAGGAATTACGACCCATGTCCGTGCTGATAGACAGAAACACGAAGGTCATTTGTCAGGGCTTCACCGGCAAGACCGGCACCTTCCATTCCGAGCAGGCGGTCGCCTATGGCACGCTCATGGTTGGCGGCGTTTCTCCCGGCAAGGGCGGGTCGACGCATCTCAACTTGCCGGTGTTCGACACCGTGGCGGAGGCGAAAGCAAGGACCGGCGCCGATGCTAGCGTCGTGTACGTCCCGCCGCCGGGCGCGGCCGACGCCATCTGCGAAGCGATAGACGCCGAAATTCCGCTGATTGTCGCCATCACCGAGGGCGTGCCGGTTCATGACATGATTCGCGTGAAGCGCGCGCTGTCGGGCTCGAAATCGCGGCTCATAGGGCCCAACTGTCCTGGTGTCGTCACGGCGAGCGAATGCAAGATAGGGATCATGCCGGGCAATATTTTCATGCCGGGCACGGTTGGCGTGGTGTCGCGCTCCGGCACTCTGACCTATGAAGCGGTTTTCCAAACCTCCCGCGAGGGTCTCGGTCAGACGAGCGCCGTGGGCATCGGCGGCGATCCCGTCAAGGGCACCGACTTCATCGAGGTGCTGGAATTGTTCTTGGCGGACGACGCCACCAAATCCATCATCATGATTGGCGAGATCGGGGGCTCGGCGGAAGAGGAAGCGGCCCAATTCTTGATAGACGAGGCCAAGCGCGGACGCCGAAAGCCGATCGCGGGGTTCATTGCCGGCCGCACGGCGCCTCCCGGCCGCCGCATGGGTCACGCCGGCGCGATCATCGCGGGCGGCAAGGGCGACGCCGAAAGCAAGATCGCGGCGATGGAGGCGGCGGGCATCCGTATTTCGCCCTCGCCGGCGCGGCTTGGCAAGACCTTGGTCGAGGCGCTGCGGGCTTAGGGGGTTATTCCATCTCTCCCTATTGGAGAGAGAAGCGGACGCGTCGTCGCGTCCTGGGGAATGTGAAAAAATGGCGCGTTTGGAAACGAACGGTGGTGTCGGCGGCGGCGTCGATACGCAGTCCAATTCGCAAATGGAAGTGTTCGAGACGACTTCGTTTTTGCAGGGCGCGAACGCGGCCTATCTCGAACATCTGTTGACGGCCTTCGAGGCCGACCCAGCTACGGTTGGTCCCGACTGGCGCGCCTTTTTCGCCGGACTCGGAGCAGTGCCGCGTCCTGGCGGGAATGGAGCGACGCGGGCCTCCTGGGCTCGCGAGGATTGGCCGCCAGCGGCCAAGAATGAATGGGTGAGCGCGCTCGACGGGGATTGGGGCGCGCCGAAGGCCGCTCCCGCCGCCCCGCCTATATTCGCGGAAGTCGCGCCCGCGCCGCCGCCGCCTCCGCTCGGCGATGAGTTGCAACGCGCCACCCGCGATAGCGTTCGCGCGCTGATGATGATCCGCGCCTACCGCATGCGTGGCCATCTCCACGCCAATCTGGACCCGCTCGGATTGGAGCAACGCCACGATCACGGGGAGTTGCATCCAGCGACCTATGGCTTCGAGGATAAGGATTACGATCGCAAGATTTTCATCGACGGCGTGCTTGGGATGAAATACGCGAGCGTGTTCGAGATGGTGACAATTCTGCGCCGCACCTATTGCGGCTCCATCGGTTTCGAGTTCATGCACATTCTGAACCCCCAGGAAAAGGCTTGGTTGCAAGCGCGAGTCGAGGGGCCGAAGAAGGAGATCGTATTCACGCAGGAAGGCAAGCGCGCGATCTTCCGCAAGCTGGTCGAGGCGGAGGGCTTCGAGAAATTCCTCGACGTGAAATACACGGGCACCAAGCGATTTGGACTCGACGGCGCCGAGTCCATCGTGCCGGCGCTGGAACAGATCATCAAACGGGGCGGCGCCCTGGGCGTGCAGGAAATCGTGCTGGGCATGGCGCATCGCGGCCGGCTCAATGTCCTTTGCCAGGTGATGGCGAAGCCGCACGCCGCGCTGTTCCATGAATTCAAGGGCGGCTCGTTTCTGCCGGACGAGGTGGAAGGCTCGGGCGANNATCCCGTGGTGCTCGGCAAGGTGCGGGCGAAACAGGACCAGCACGGCTGCGCCGACGACGACAGGCGCGCCGTATTGCCGCTATTGATCCATGGCGACGCGGCCTTCGCGGGCCAGGGCGTCGTTGCGGAATGCTTCGGTCTGTCCGGCTTGAAGGGCCATCGCACTGGCGGCTCCGTGCATTTCATCATCAACAATCAGATCGGCTTCACCACTTATCCTCGCTATTCGCGATCCTCGCCCTATCCATCCGATGTCGCGAAAATGGTCGAGGCGCCGATCTTCCACGTCAATGGCGACGACCCGGAGGCGGTGGTGTTCGCGGCGCGCGTCGCGACCGAGTTCCGCCAGCAATTCCAAAAGCCGGTGGTCATCGACATGTGGTGCTACCGGCGCTACGGCCATAATGAGGGCGACGAGCCGGCCTTCACCCAGCCGTTGATGTATAAAAAGATTCGGGCTCATAAAACGACGCTGGACCTATACGGCGAAAAGCTGATGGCCGAGGGCCATATGACCCGGGTCGAGGCCGACGCGATGAAGGCGGATTGGCGCGAAACGCTCTCGCGCGAATTTGACGCCGCGCTGTCCTTCAAGCCAAATAAAGCCGACTGGCTCGACGGCCATTGGGCCGGGCTGAAGCCGGGCTACCAATCCTCGGACGACGAGCGGCGCGGCAAGACCGGCACGCCCCTCGAAACCCTTCGCGAGATCGGCCAAAAGCTAACGGTCGTGCCGGAAGGGTTCAATATTCATCGCACGATCCGACGCTTTCTCGATGCGCGCCGCGCGGCGATCGAGACGGGAGTCGGCATAGACTGGGCGACCGCCGAGGCGCTCGCATTCGGCACTTTGCTGCGGGAGGGACATCGGGTTCGCTTCTCGGGACAAGACAGCGAGCGCGGAACCTTTTCGCAGCGGCACGCCGTTTTGATCGATCAGGAGAACGAGAGCCGATATATTCCGCTCGATCATTTGGGCAGCGCCAAGAGCCAGTTCGAGATCATTAACTCGATGCTGTCGGAAGAGGCCGTGCTTGGCTTCGAATATGGCTATTCCCTCGCCGAGCCTCAAACTCTCGTGCTTTGGGAAGCGCAATTCGGCGATTTCGCCAATGGCGCGCAGGTGGTTTTCGATCAGTTCCTGTCGTCGGGCGAACGTAAATGGCTCCGCATGTCGGGGCTCGTTTGTCTGTTGCCGCACGGATACGAAGGCCAAGGGCCGGAACATTCCTCGGCGCGACTGGAGCGATTCCTTCAAATGGCCGCCGAGGACAATATCCAGGTCGCCAATTGCTCGACGCCGGCCAATTACTTTCACATCCTGCGCCGACAGCTCCATCGGAGCATTCGCAAACCCCTGGTCCTGATGGCGCCGAAATCGCTGCTGCGTCACAAGCGCTGCGTTTCGCGGATCGAGGATTTCGGTCCGAGCGAGGGGTTTCACCGGCTATTGTCGGACGACGCGATGAAACCCGCGGATGCCGGCGCCTTCAAACTGCGGCCGGCGGAAGCGATTCGCCGCGTCGTGCTTTGCTCCGGGAAGGTCTATTACGATCTGCTGGAGGAGCGCGACAAGCGGGGCGCCGACGACATATATCTCTTGCGCGTGGAGCAGCTTTATCCACTGCCGTTGAAGCAGCTGATCGTGCGCCTGTCGCAATACAAAAAAGCCGAAATCGTCTGGTGCCAGGAAGAGCCCAAGAACATGGGCGCCTGGTCCTATGTCGAGCCTTATCTCGAATGGGCGTTGGCGCAAGCGGGCGGCGCGACCAAGCGGGCGCGTTACGCCGGACGTCCGCCGTCGGCCTCGACGGCCGCCGGCACGATGTCCAAGCATCTCGCGCAACTCAAGGCGCTTCTCGACGAGGCTTTGGCGACATAGAATTCGCGCCCCGGGCGTGGGCGTTCGAATGAAGAGATTTCTGGCCGCCGGCCGGAAGCGAGGACGCAGCGCCGGCAGAGTCATGCCGTCGCCAAGTCGATGGATGATGCGGCGATGACTGAGATTCGTGTGCCGACCCTAGGTGAATCCGTAACCGAGGCGACAATCGGCCGTTGGTTCAAGCAACCCGGCGACGCGGTGCGGGCGGATGAAGCGCTGGCCGAGCTGGAGACCGACAAGGTTACGCTCGAAGTCAATGCGCCCGCATCGGGCGTCCTCGCCGAAATTGTCGCCAAGGAGGGCGAGACCGTGACGCCCGGCGCGCTGCTGGGCCAAATAACCGAGGGAGCGGCCAGCGCTAAGTCGGCTTCCGCTCCCGCGGCGAAGCCCACGGCGCCGGTCTCCTCGCCGCCGATTTCCGCGCCGCCGGCAATGCCGCCATCGCCCGCGGCCGCCAGAATCGCCCTCGACCGGGGCATTGATCTTTCCTCGGTGGCCGGTTCCGGCAAACGTGGGCAAGTCCTCAAGAGCGATTTGGTCGCGCCCGCGCCGCCGGCATTGATCCAAGTCCCGCCAACGCCGCCGCGCGAAATACGCGCCGAGGCGCCGCCGCCCCCGGGAGCGGCGCGGGGAGAGGACGCGCGGCGCGAGGAGCGTGTGCGCTTAAGTCGCTTGCGCCAGACCATCGCCCGGCGGCTTAAGGAGGCGCAAAACGCCGCCGCCATGCTGACGACGTTCAACGAGGTCGATATGAGCGCGGTGATGGAACTGCGCAACCGTTACAAGGATTTGTTCGAAAAGAAACACGGCGTGAAGCTCGGCTTCATGGGCTTTTTCGTCAAGGCGTGCTGCCAGGCGCTGGAGGAGGTTCCCGCCGTCAACGCCGAGATCGACGGCCCCGACATCGTCTATAAGCATTTCGCCCATATCGGCGTCGCCGTGGGAACCGACAAGGGTCTCGTCGTTCCGGTCGTGCGCGACGCGGACAAGATGGAGATAGCGCGGATCGAGAAGACCATTGGCGCGCTCGGCAAGAAGGCCAGGGAGGGGCGGCTCGACATCGAGGAACTGCAGGGAGGAACCTTCACGATCTCCAACGGCGGAATCTACGGCTCGCTCATGTCGACCCCGATTCTCAACGCGCCGCAGTCTGGCATTCTCGGAATGCACAAGATTCAGGAGCGCCCGGTCGTCATCAATGGCAAGATCGAGATCCGGCCCATGATGTATCTCGCACTGTCTTACGATCACCGCATCGTCGACGGCAAGGAGGCGGTGACGTTTCTCGTCCGCGTGAAGGAATTGCTTGAAGACCCAGAGCGGCTCATTCTTGATCTATAAAGCGATCGGGAGCTCTTTAAATATCCTTGGCCGTTCGTATCTACATTCAGGAGCGCGCTGCCGCGCAGGCGCCAAGGCGGCGGGTTTACGACAAACCGCCCAGGAGAGTGACTATGGAACCAAAAATTGCCCCCGAGAGCCGGACGCTACGGCTCACCCCTGAACAATTCGCCCATCTGGGAGACGGAGCTATTGCCTACGTGCGCTCCATGCGCTCAGAGGACGTGACGCGGCTTTATCCGGAGGCGCCGGAAATCGGCCCCGGTTTGACCGTTTTCGCTTTGCTGTCGGCCGACGGCTCGCCAATCGTACTAGCGGACACGAAAGAAGGCGCCCTTGCCAACGCATGGGAAAACAAGCTGATGACCGTCAGTTTGCACTGAAGCGTCACCCCGCGGACCGGCTTTCCCGCGGGAGGTAAGGAAATTGCATCTCCAATAGGGCGGCGGGGACAGATCCCGCCGCGCCACGGAGATGTCCAGATGGAGCAAGTCCGCGAAATTTACGCCGTCTGCCATGTTAACGATGTCGTCAAGCGGCGCGCCATAGGCTTCGTGCTCGCGCGCGTGAACGACGCGGGCGAAATTGTCCCCTTCCCGATCGTCGTGACGCGGCAGGCCGGAAAGCTTTACGCTTATGTAAACCGCTGCCCGCACCAGGGAACGCGGCTCGATTTCGAGCCTAAGCAGTTTCTCGACCCCAGCCAGCGCTATCTGTTGTGCGGCAAGCATGGCGCGCAATTCGACATCGCGACCGGCCATTGCAACGATGGCCCCTGTAAGGGCGAGCGACTGGAGGCAGTCGAGGTTGTCATAGACGACGAGGAAGTTTGCATCGCCGGCGTTAAAATCGCCGAGGAGGACGGACTCGATCGTGAAGAGAACGACGAGATGCCGGAAGTCCTCATCCAGGCCGATTGACGCTTGGGGGTGAGGTTGCGCGATTATCGCTCGGATGGCGTCATCCGAGCGATAGGAACGACAAAACCTGCTCTAGACGCCAACCGCCGCGCGAAGCTCCAACAATTGAGCCAGCTTGTCATTCGCCAAAACGCGGTCGTCTTCCGTCTTGGCGTCGGCGGCGTCTTCCCGCGCGTCCTTTATATCGGCGTCAAGCTTGGCGACGTCCACATCGGCCACGGCGACGGCCTGCTCGGCCAAAATTGTGAACCCCTTGGCGCTCACATCCGCGAAGCCGCCGCGCACGAAGAGCTTCTCGACCGTGCCGCCCGCGTCGATGCGCACGACGCCCGCCTTCAGCGTGGTCATGACAGGCGCATGATCCTTTAGAACGGTGAACTGCCCGTCGACGCCCGGCGCGACGACCTGCTCGACATCGCCCGAAAACAGCAGTTTTTCGGGAGAGACGAGTTCGAAGTGAAATGCGGCCATGTCTGTCTCCGACGGCGCTGCTCAATATCGTTCCGGCCGGAGCGCAGCCCCGACCGGCGCAAATCGATTATGGATTATGCCGCTTCCTTGGCGAGCTTGGCGGCCTTTTCGACCGCTTCCTCGATGGTTCCAACCATGTAGAAGGCTGCCTCGGGCAAGTGGTCGTATTCGCCGGCGACAAGGCCCTTGAAGCCCTTGATCGTGTCGGCGAGCGACACAAGCTTGCCCGGCGACCCGGTGAAGACTTCGGCGACGTGGAAAGGCTGCGACAGGAAGCGCTCAATCTTGCGGGCGCGAGCCACCGTCAGCTTGTCCTCTTCCGACAGTTCGTCCATGCCGAGAATGGCGATGATATCCTGCAGAGCCTTATAGCGTTGCAGGGTCGACTGCACCTTGCGGGCGATGTCGTAATGCTCCTCGCCGACAATAATCGGCGACAGCATCCTCGAGGTCGAGTCGAGCGGATCGACCGCCGGATAAATGCCTTTTTCGGCGATCGAGCGCGACAGAACCGTGGTCGCGTCGAGATGGGCGAAGGAGGTGGCCGGCGCCGGGTCGGTCAAGTCGTCGGCGGGCACGTAAATCGCCTGCACCGAAGTAATCGAGCCCTTGTTGGTGGTCGTGATGCGCTCCTGCAGCGCGCCCATGTCGGTGGCGAGGGTCGGCTGGTAGCCCACCGCCGACGGAATGCGGCCCAAAAGCGCCGACACTTCCGAACCCGCCTGGGTGAANNGGAAGATGTTGTCGACGAAGAACAGAACGTCCTGGCCGCGATCGCGGAAATCCTCGGCCACGGTGAGTCCTGACAGCGCGACGCGCATACGCGCGCCCGGCGGCTCGTTCATCTGGCCATAGACCAGCGCGCATTTGGAGCCCGCTCCGCCGCCCTTCTTGTTGACGCCGCCCTCGATCATTTCGTGATAGAGGTCGTTTCCTTCGCGCGTGCGCTCGCCGACGCCGGCGAACACCGAATAACCGCCGTGCGCTTTGGCGACGTTGTTGATCAGCTCCATGATCAACACGGTCTTGCCGACGCCGGCGCCGCCGAACAGGCCGATCTTGCCGCCCTTGGCGTAAGGCGCGAGCAGATCGACGACCTTGATGCCGGTTTCGAGAATCTGCGCCTCGGTCGCCTGCTCGGCGTAGGACGGCGCCGGCTGGTGAATGGCGCGGCGGCCCGAAGTGTGGAGCGGGCCCGCTTCATCGACGGGCTCGCCGATCACATTGATGATGCGGCCCAGCGTTTCATCGCCGACTGGCACCGAGATCGGCGCGCCGGTGTCCGTGACCGGTTGGCCGCGGGTGAGGCCCTCGGACGTGTCCATCGCGATGGTGCGCACGGAATTCTCGCCAAGATGCTGCGCCACTTCGAGCACGAGGCGGTTGCCGTGGTTGTCCGTTTCCAGCGCGTTCAGAATTTTCGGCAGATGCCCGTCGAACTGCACGTCGACGACGGCGCCGATGACCTGGGTGATGCGCCCCGTGGCTAGATTGCCCGATGCCATGTTAGTCCTCACTCTTTTTCGTCAGAGCGCTTCGGCGCCCGAAATGATTTCGATCAGTTCCTTGGTGATCATCGCCTGCCGCGAACGATTGTACTGCATCGTTTGCTTGCGGATCATGTCGCCGGCGTTGCGGGTGGCGCTGTCCATCGCGCTCATGCGCGAGCCCTGTTCGGACGCGGCATTCTCCAGCAGCGCGCGGAACACTTGCACCGAGATGTTTCTCGGCAGCAGCTCGGCGAGGATTTCGTCCTGGCCCGGCTCGTACTCATAGGCGGATTGCGCGCCGGTCACAGCCGCTTCATTTTCATTGACCGGAATCTGCGCCGGGATCAGCTGCAAGGCCGTCGGAATCTGCGCGATCACCGATTTGAACCGCGAGAAGAACAGCGTCGCGACATCGAAGGCGCCGTCCTCGAACAGCTTGATGATCTTCTTGCCGATCGGATCGGCGTTGTCGAAGCCGATTTGACGCAGGCCGCGCAGTTCGATCAGTTCGATGATGTCCTTCTCATATTGCCGGCGGAGCTGGTCGTAGCCCTTTTTGCCGACGCAGAGAATCTTGACCGTCTTGCCCTGGCCTTGCAGGCTGACGATATGCTCGCGCGCGAGACGCACGATCGAGGAGTTAAAGGCGCCGCACAATCCGCGCTCCGCGGTGGCGACAACCAGAAGATGCGTGTCGTCGCGACCGTTGCCGGCGAGCAGNNGGGCGCGCCGCCTCGGCCGCGGTTTGCGCGCGGCGCAGCTTGGCGGCGGCGACCATTTGCATCGCCTTGGTGATCTTCTGCGTCGCCTTGACGGAAGAAATGCGGTTACGAAGATCCTTCAGCGAGGCCATGGGCTAGCTTCTTGCTCTAAGGTTTTCTTGCGCCCAAAAGGAGCGCAGGACCATTAACGGATCGAGAAGACGGCGGAGACCCCTCTTCCCGCGCGCGGGAAGAGGGAAAACGTTACGCGAAGGTTTTGGCGAAGCCTTCGACGACGCTCTTTAGCTTAGCCGCCGAATCGTCGGACAGATCCTTCGATGTGCGGATCGCTTCCAGAAGATCATTGTGCGAGGTGCGCAGCAAAGCCAGCAATCCATCCTCGAAGGCGCGCACGCGGTTCACCGGCAGCGGATCGAGATAGCCGTTGACGCCAGCGTAAATCACGCAGGTCTGCTCTTCCATCTTCAGCGGCGAGAATTGCGGCTGCTTCAAGAGTTCGGTGAGGCGCGCGCCGCGATTGAGCAGGCGCTGCGTCACGGCGTCGAGATCGGAGCCGAACTGCGCGAAGGCCGCCATTTCGCGGTATTGCGCCAGTTCGCCCTTGATCTTGCCGGCGACCTTCTTCGTCGCCTTGGTCTGGGCGGAGGAGCCGACGCGCGACACCGACAGGCCGACGTTCACCGCCGGGCGAATGCCCTGGTAGAACAGATCCGTCTCGAGGAATATCTGGCCGTCGGTGATCGAGATCACGTTGGTCGGAATATAGGCCGAGACGTCGTTGGCCTGGGTTTCAATGATCGGCAACGCGGTGAGCGAACCGGCGCCGCGCTCGTCGCTGAGCTTGGCCGCGCGCTCCAGCAAACGCGAGTGCAAGTAGAACACGTCGCCCGGATAGGCTTCGCGGCCCGGGGGACGGCGCAGCAGCAGCGACATCAGGCGATAAGCGACGGCCTGCTTGGACAGATCGTCGTAAATGATCACGGCGTGGCCG
>PLZT01000376.1 GCA_003152255.1 Methylocystaceae bacterium
CCATGTGCAACGGCGACTTGCCACTGGCTTTGTCGAAGGAGCGGCGCAGAACCTTGCCGTCTATCGCCACGACGCCTTCGCATTGCTTGGAAAATCCTTCCATGAACCGCGAAAACGCCGCCCGGAACTGCTCGGCATCGAGCATGCGAAAAAGCCGGCTGAACGTGTCGTGGCTCGGAACGCCGTTCTCCAACTTGAGAAATCCTCGCAAAAACGGCTCCTTCGACTGGGCGAACAGGCCCATCTCCACCGAGCCCTGGCTCCCGCACAAAACCGCGCACAGGGCTATCGCCAAAATCTCATGAAAATCGTGAAGCGCGGCGTTGCCCGTGCGCGGATCCTCCAGCCCGTCCCAGCAAGCGATGAAATTTTCCAATACGACCTCCCCGAGCGCGAATCCTTCGCAACCCGGTAGAATCCATTTCAATCAAAACGCAAAACTGTCCTCGTCTCGATCCAGAAGTTCAAATGCGATTCCCCTGCCCCGCCCGGTGCGGAACAGCCCGGCGCTCCGGCGGAGAGAGATGTGTAGGAGGGACGCGCGCTAAGAGTGATGGTCATGCGCGGGGCTCCTCCCGCGCGAGGATAAAATTATCCTCGAATTCCGCAAACAACTCGGCAATTTCATCGATGCGGTAATACCGTTCGATCGTGGCGGTCGGCTTGTCCTGCCGGGCCTTCGCGTCGGCGACCGCGCGAGGGATCAGAAAGAAGCGGCGCTTGGGTTCACCGTCGCCCGGCAACACAACAATGGCGAGCCAATCGAAGGTATCGCCTTCGAGGTAACTGACGAAAGCCTCGCCGCCCTTGAACATGCACGACTTCACCGATATCAGCTGCGGCTCCGCACCCGGCGGCTGTGCGATGACGTCATAACCCGGCCAAAAGGTCGGCACTTTGATCGCGGGGTTTCCCGCAAGCGTCAATTCGGCCGCGATAAGCTGCATGCAAGCGTTGCGCATTTGCTCCGGCGTGTAAGGTCTGTCCTGCGTTGCACGTTCCGCATCTTCCGTCATTCGTCCGTTTCCTCTCTCACGACCGGAAAACATTCCTCTATCACTTGAATGGCGGCACGCACGGAGAGACCCTCATCTCTCGTCTCAGCCAACAGGGTGTTCGCGACGGCGCTCCAAAGCCGACACAGGTGAAACGTGTCCGCCTTGTGGGTATGTCGAGGGGTGTCTTCTCGCCGCCAAGGCATTTTAGACCGACTTCGCTTCTGGTTTTGATCGCCGGAGAATGCGGATGGAACACCCTCAGGCGCTGAAGGCCGCAATGGTCAAGTAGAGGCCGAGAGCGAGCGTCACGCCCATATAGACGAAAAAGAGCCTCTCATATTGCAGCGTCTCGTAGAACTTCATCATCTGGCTCGGCGGAAGAGTCAAAAACACCAATCCCTTGATCAACGTCAGCCACCCCACAACGGTGACGGTGACGGGAAGCAGGCCGCCTGACCACGCATTGTGGCCGATTACTAGTGCGAGACCAATCGCAAGGGTGATCACGCTCGTGAGAAGCATGAGCGGAGGGCTTTGCACCCATTCATTAACAGTCGCGATGGTGCCTTTTTTGCTTGCACCCATCGCGAGTGCGACAATGATGCAATAAAGGCCAAGGAGCTTGGCGAGGTAAATCGTGAGTAACGACAAGATGGTCCCTTCCAGTTTTTCACCGCTTACCGAAGACCAAGAGGAGCAGCACCAATCTTGTTCATGAGCGTCCGCAGCTCATCAGCCTGCTCAAACAAGCTCACGGCGGCGTCATTTTCTCCGGCGCTCTCTTGATGGTCCCACTCCTTAAGAAGGAATTTTAGATGCTCGCCGAGTGCCTTATGGATGATCGCGACTTCGTTTCTTGTCAGCGCAACATTGAATGTGTCGGTCATCGTTTTACCCTGAAGATTTGGTTCGAGCTGCTTCGGTGCGCGAGGCTACAACTAACAGCAGGGATACCACAGAGCGCCAAGGCCGCATCACCGCTCCTGCGCCGCTGGCGCGTAAAGCCCAGCTTGCGCAGCGCCGCGCCTAGTACATCGATTCCTTGAATCCGCTCATATGCGAAGGATTCCATCGGAGCAGCGCGGGGTTTATACTCTTGTTCGGTCATTTGCTGAACAAGGCGGATTGGATCATGGCGGCTCGACGTCGAGTTATCGAGTTGGGTTTCACACAAGAGAATGTAGCGGAGTTGACTCGGCTTGCGCGCTCGCGGACGGAACCAGCGAGCCGGGTCGAACGGGCGCGGATGCTCCTTGCCTATCGCGAAACACCTTCTTTTTACGCGGTGGGTCGAACCATCGGCGTTACGCATCAAACGGTCGAGCGATGCTTGCGGCGGGCAGAAAGGCTTGGCGTCATGGCAGCTCTCGACGACAGTCCCCGTCCGGGACGTGAGCGGGTCATCACCGAAGAAGCGCGGACTTTCATTGTCGATCTTGCCTGCCGCAAACCCAAGGATCTCGGCTATCCGCACGAACTGTGGACGACGCGGTTGCTGACACGACACATTCGTGAACATGGGCCGGCGGCAGGACACTAAAGCCTCGCCAATCTTGCTCAGGGCACGCTGTGCAAAATTCTCGCCGCGTATGAGATCAAGCCGCACAAGGTGCGCTATTATTTGGAGCGCCGCGATCCTTTGTTCGACGAGAAGATGGCCGAGGTCTTGTGCGTCTACCGCGAGGTCGCGTTGTTGAAGCAATCCGCTGTCGCGCAAGAGCCGGAAACCCCAGCGATTGCGATCATCTCTTACGATGAAAAGCCCGGCGTGCAGGCGATCGGAACGACGGCGCCGGACTTGCCGCCAGCGCCTTTGCGCCACGACTGCGTGGCCCGCGATCACGAATATGTTCGACATGGAACGCTGAGCCTGTTGGCGGGGATCGATCTTCTCACTGGAGTGGTTCACGCCAGCGTGGAGGAGCGACATCGTTCGCGCGAGTTCGTGGGCTTTCTGCAAAAGCTCGACGCCGCCTATCCGTCGTCAACGGCGATCAANNGGTTCATGGCTCAATCTCGTCGAGGGTTTCTTCTCAAAGCTCGCGCGATCAACGCTTCGTCATATCCGCGTCGCGTCCAAACAGGAGCTGAAAGATCGGATCATTACCGCCATTGAGGATATCAACCGCGATCCTGTCGTCCACACTTGGACATACAAGATCAATGACGTGGGATGATATGAGTCGATTCTCGGAAGCGCTGCACTAGTTCGCCGGGGTGACAATTACCCCGCCAGCGACCGCGTAGCGAAGTTTGCAACGCGGGCAGCGACAAACCCTCGCGCTGCAGCTCGATGGGTATGGTCGCCAGCACCCGCGCCAGCCGCTCCTCGACCGGCGTGAGGCGTTCACGCGCGGCCTGTATGTCGGCACGATCTTTTTCGCCACGTTCTGCTTGCCTGCCCATAACAGCGGCGTTCAACTTCTTCAGATAAGCTCAGCGGACGCCGCCCTTCGGCCAGCTAAGCCCCCATGCGCAGCCAGCCCCGCGAATGCGACGATTGTGTTTATCGACGATTCTTTTTCAACCGCCGCGCCTCCTCAATCCTCTCGCGTTCCTTTTCATCCGACGCAACAGCCGTCTGGCCCGGTTATCCTATGATTTTTGGCGTCCGGTGCCTTCTAACCCTTGCGTTTGCGCCGATTCGGCCTCAACGCTTTCAAATATTCGGAGCCGCCGATTCGATGCCATGGCTTATTTTTAAAGCGAGTCGGGAAGCATCATCGGCTGGAGCCCATTGTTAAGAAGGGAACGGCCATGAACAAGGCGGAATTGGTGGAGTTTGTCGCGGACAAAACCGACGACACGAAGGCGGGAGCGGCAGTGACCCGCCTGCCACAGCAGAGCGCCATCGCCCGCGCGAAGCGCTGATGCTTTCCTGAGACCCGGATTTCACAAAAGCAGTTGTCAAATGTCGAGGTCGCGATAGATGGAAACCTGTCGCTCGCGGGCGAGGCGCGCGTCATCTCCGGCTCTCACGCCGCGCCACACGTCAAACATCGTGACCAGCGTCGAAAATAGCCCGGAGGCTTTGCCAATGATCAAGCCAAACGGGAATATCAGTTTTTCCGGGGGCAGGATGAATTGCGAGCCAATAAATATTGAGATCGCGTTAAAGAAATATGCCGGTCTATACAGCGATGTCTCTTTCCAGGCGCTTTGGGCGTAAGGACGGGAGCTTTTCTTTACCGCTCGGTTATATTCAGGATTGGGGAACATACCCCACAGGCGGCGTTTGGGCGGCAGTGCGTTCGGGCCTGCCACAAGCGCGCGGAAGTGCTGCCGCATCTCGCCATGCGCGATCCCCGCGAGAATGAGATTGGCCGCGAAAAGCGCTAGCTTGAGCGCCGGAAGTGACAACGATACTTGCGCCGCTAGATCGACAAAACCAAGCTGAGTGAATGCGTTGAGCGCGAATGCAGAGCGATGAAACGCGCCGCGATTTATATATTGAACCTTCTCGTCGATAAAAGTAGCGCCGGCCTTTGTGTTGCCGAGCTCAAGGAGAAATTGCCGCTGCTTGTCATCCAGCTTCCACTTCCTGCCGATTTCTTCGATGGTTTCAGCGGGCGTGCCTCTCTTGATTTTGAATGTAACCTGACCGACGAATGTTGATAGTCGAGCGAGAAAGTTTCGCCCCATTGCGTAGCGCGATGTCACGGAATCGAGAAGATGCTCGGGCTCTGCTGCCATCGTGTCCGCTCCGTTCGTCGCCGGTTGACCCTGACTGTGTGAAAAACGCCTTTGACATTATGTTGCTCTGGAATTTTGCGAAAGGGGGCTGGATCAACCGTTTTGTTGAGGGGAGGATCGCGGACAGGGCGCGCTTTTTCCGCTGTGCAAAGACGATTGGATTGGCGAGGATCAGCGTGCTCGAAGTTTTTCCTTAGGTCTACCAATTCATCTTTTTGGCCGATGGCGGCGAGGACCGTTTTGGGTTAATCGCGTCAGTTCTGCGATGTCCGCATTATTTCCAGTTTGCGAGTAACTTTGGACCCGACATCCGCGATGAATTAGTCTCGCGACTCGAAAAAGCCCGCTTTTTGAATAAGATGAGCCACGTTGGATTGCGGGAATCTTTCACCCGGTGGGTGCGATGGCGACATTGCAGACGGTTTTGCCGTTCAAGCTGGCGGCGACGGACGAATCACTGACTTCGCATGGCGGGTTGGCGCTTGTTGGCGAATATTTGCGGGCGATGGGCGTGGCCGACTTGATTGATCATGAACTGCCTCATCCCGGCAGTGCGGCGGGATACAAGCCCTCTGCTCATGTTCTTCCGCTGATTCTCATGCTCGCTGGCGGTGGACGGACGCTGGAGGATTTGCGCGTTCTGCGGAACGACGAAGGGCTGCGCGCTCTTGTTCAACTCGGTGACATGCCGAGCAGCGACGCCACGGGCGATTGGCTGCGGCGCATGCCCGATCATCTGCCGCTTGAAACGATCGAGCACGAGGCTCCCTGCGTCTGCCCGAACTGTGGCGGCGAGAAGTTCGGCAAGATCGGCGCGGACGAGCGCGAAGTGCTCGAATATGTCCCCTCGCACTTCAAGCGCGTCTTGCACGTTCGTCCGAAAATGAGCTGCCGCGCATGCGAGACGATCGTGCAAGCGCCCATGCCGTCGCTGCCCATCGAAAAGGGACGGCCCGGGCCGGCGTTGCTGGCGCATGTCATCGTCTCGAAGTTCTGCGACCACCTGCCTCTGCATCGCCAGTCCGAGATTTATGCGCGCAACGGCGTCGCTATCGATCGCTCGACGATGGCCGGCTGGGTCGGCTTCATGACGGCCTATCTCGAGCATGTCGGCGCGGCGATCGGCCGGCATGTTCGCGCCGGCGCATCGATCCATGCCGACGACACGAGGGTTCCCGTGCTTGACCCCGGGCGCGGCAAAACCAAGACCGGACGATTGTGGGTCGCCGTGCGCGACGCGCGGCCCTTCGGTTCGACCGCGCCGCCAGCCGCTTTTTATCTCTATTCGCCCGATCGCAAGTCGGCTCATGCGAAAGAGTTGCTCGATCCATGTCGCGGCTTCCTGCACGCCGACGGCTATGCGGGCTTCGGCGATCTTTATCTCCCCGATCCGAAAACAGGCGAGCCGAGACTCGTCGAGGTCGCGTGCTGGGCGCATGCGCGCCGTCACATTTACGAGGTTTATCTCGACACGGACTCGCCGGCTGCTCGCGAAGCGCTCGACACGATCGCGCGGCTGTTCACGATCGAAGCCGAGATCCGCACCCGATCAACCGCATCGACGAGTTGCTGCCCTGGAATTGGACGGCGCCCGAAAGCGCCGTTCCGGCACTTTGAGCGAACTCGCGGTCGTCGACCCACGCTTACGTTGGCGTGGCGTGTGATGTCGTTATTAGCGAACGGCGCTTCCCTCGCCGAGGACGAAGAACAATTTGCGTTCCATCGTGTTGATGACCATCGTCAGGGGCGGCACTGAGTCTGAGAAACCTACCGTTTCCCAAGCCAGCCCAAGTCATGGGAATGCCATCACATCAATGAGCGGTGCGACGACTGCAATGAAAAGTCGCAGAATTTGATCCAGCCTCGGCCGAATAGATAGGGCTCCGCTGCATTATCTGACGTCAGCATGCCGCCATCCCGCAGCGACCGCCTGCTCTTCCGAGCAGAACCAGCGCTCGCCAGCGCCTTTATCCATCTGAACGCGATCGTAATCACGATCGCCCGGCATGTGGTAGATGCGCTCGCCCTTGCGGCTGACGTTGCCTTTGATCATGCACTGTCCGGACGGCGCTGTCGTCGCGCTTGCGAATTTTGGCCCGCGCGCTGGTGATGCCGCAACCGGGTTGACTCTCGCAACCGGTTTCGCTGCAGACCATATCTGCTCGAAACGCGCGTCAAAGGCCCGAGCTGCCGCTGGTTCATGAATGACGATGATGTCGTTGTCTTGCTGCTTGAGTCCAGATGCTGTCAGATTGGCTGAACCGGAGCGCAAGACAAGGCCATCGATGGAATATGATTTCAAATGCATGTAGGGGCCTGGAGACTTCATGCGAATGCCGTCGGAGACCTCTGTCAGGCGATCCAGAGCATGTCGCTCGGACGGGTCAAGGACGACGCGGACCACAACGCCGCGCCGGTGGGCCTCGACCAGCGCGTCGATGACCGGCCAGTCCGTCAGGGAAAAGGCCGTCAAGTCGATTTTCGAGCGTGCGGATTGCAAAAGCGCCACGTCCACGCGCTCAAGGTTTTCGACCGGCGCATAATGGACCTCGACCGGATCGGCGGTTGCTGGCGCAGTGAAGGCAAACAGGGCGAGCAGTCCGGCGACAACTGACAAGCGAAAACGCATGTGAATGCTGCTCCCAAATTTTCGCGCGACGACACTCTTTCCCTATTCGCCAGATTCGCGAAAGAACAAATAGAGAATACCCGAGAGATTGTCCATGCCCCGCAGATCGTCGCGAGCGGATCGATTCGTCGATCGTCCCCAACTACTCGCATCGATGGGCGTGTGCCGGGAAGCGATTACCCGCGAGATGGCGCGGATGCAAATCAATGGACCACTCTACTGCTCGGCCTCCGCCGTGCTTGCCGCGATCGACGGGCTGGCGCTGATGCTGACGGGTCAACGCGAGTATTTTCATTTGAAGGGGCATGGAAGCGGCAGCGGCGATTCCTCGGCGAAAGACCGATAACTCGCCTTGGAGACGATTTCCATAATTTTGAAGAAGCTCTAGGCTCGTCCTGCTGCCGACGCCACGAAACTCATCACAAAAAAGTTGCGCGTCGTGGCACCGCGATAACAAGCCGCTTAGAAAGATTTAGAACGATTCGGTCGGCGCGGTAACGAGGAGAAGAAAATGGGGCGAATCAAGATTCCGATCGGCGATCTGAGGCCAACCCAACTCACGCTCGGAATGTCGGAAGTGACCACGCGCGCCGCGAAGATCGTCAAGCTGTCGCCCGATGACCGCGAAGCCTATCTCGACACCAAGGCGATCCCCCACGTTATCGGTCCGGACAATCAAATCTTCATGGTCGACCACCACCATCTGGCGCGCGCCCTGTGTTCGCTCGACATCCATGAGGCGGCGCTTGGTGATCAACTCGCCGACTGGTCTGATCTGGAGACCAAGTCGTTCTGGCTCAAGATGGAGTCGAATGGCTACTGTTGGCCGATCGATGCCGACGGCAATCGTCGGCCATATGCCGCCATTCCCCTTCACATTGGCGATCTCACTGACAACGTTTGGCGCTCGCTCGCCCGAAAGGTGCGTGGCAAGGCGTTCGAGAATCTCGATACGCCATTCCAGGAATTCATCTGGGGCGACTATTTCCGCACATTTATGAGCCGGCGGCTGATCGAGTTCCAATTCGAACTCGCTGCCGATCTGGCGACCAAACTCGCCCGCCTTAGCGATGCGCAAGATTTGCCTGGGTTTCGGGGCTAACAGCTGCGGAGGCGCATCGGGTTGGTCTTGGGCTTTCAACTCGACAAAACGCATGTTCGGGGGTGTCGCCGCCTCGGCGATGCGCTTGGCGTCGCGATCGTCGTTCTTTTGGGCCTTCCAATACGGTTGCACATATTCCGGCGACATCAGGCGGACATCATGTCCTTGGTTCGCGAACAGGCGACCAAGGTGATGCGCGCCGCAGCACGCCTCCATGGCGACGTTGCAGGGCGGCAGCTTCGCGGCGAACCCGATCAGCGTCTCCCTCTTTAGTGCACGGTTATGCCGCCATACATGCGGCCCATCAAGGCGTCGCAATTTTCGGCGAAGCGGTCCCACACGCCGCCGACAGCGTATCTCTTACCGGCGAGCAGCAGCGCCCCGGCGACGGCGTTGGCGATGTCGTCATGGCCGCCGGGCGCATGGTCAATCGAATCTCTATTGCTGCCACGTGTGGTCTTGCGTTCGAGCGACACGAACTGCGCCACCATCTTCTGGTGGTCGAGCAATTCAAGACGACCGGGGCTGTTCAGCAGCGGGATGAGCTGGCGATAAAGATCGGTCTTGGCCTTCCACTCTTCATCGACATCGGCAACCAACTGATATTTGACGCCGCGCTTCTCAAATTGCTCGCGCACGAATTGCGAGCCCCAGGCGTCGCCAACCACCGCGCCAATCCCAAAGGCGGCGAGCAGTTGACACAGCTCGGCGACATATTCCTCGGGGTTAAATCGCGCGCGCTCACGAATGGCGTCGAGAATGATGACGTAATCCTCGCCGTCTTTGGTCAACTCGGCGTGGGCGATGGCGAGCACCATTGAGCCACCGCCAACGCCACCCGCCGCATCGACAAAGGCGTAGTATTCGATCTTCTCGTTGGACGGCAGCTCGAAGCGATTGGGGAGCCCCACGACCATGAGGGGGCCATGCCGCGCTCAAATCTCGCAACTGGACAAGCCGGCGGAGTCCGGCAACTTTAGGCGAAACTGACCAAGTGGCATCGCAACAGTAGGCCAGGCTGTCCATGGAAGCATCGAAATGGGCCGGCCTCGGATCCCCGCGCGGCATCTCATGGCGGAGAAACACGGAATAGGTGGCGAGCACGTCGGCCAGGCAGCAACTGGGAAACTCTCGTCACAACTCCGATCAACTGCAAACCGCCGCCCGAAATCGAGGGGGAAAGGTGAATTAGAATTGCTGTAACGAAGGTTGCGGCCTTGAGCCAAATTTATGCAGCTGCGCGCCTTGCGTTGCCAGCCAAGCTTCGGCGCGGTCGACTTCGCCGCATAATTTATGCGCAAGCGCCCAAAAGCGCGGCGAATGATCGAAATGAATAAGATGCGCCGCCTCATGCGCGGCGATATAGTTGAGCACAAACGGCGGCGCCAAGATGAGACGCCAGGAAAAATTCAGCGAACCCGAAGCCGAACAGGAACCCCAGCGGCTCACTGTATCGCGTAGGCTGATGCCGCGCGCGGGCAGGTCGAGCATTTGCGTGTGGCGCGCCACGGCGGCTTCGAGGTCGCGCCGCGCCTCGCGTTTAAAGAAGTCAATTACGCGGCGCTGCATATGCTCTTTGGCGCCGGCGACAAAGAGGGCGTGGGCCGGGCCGTCGCCGAGCCCGACAAGAGAATCGGCGCGCCTCAACGGCTCGCTCCAGACGACGCCGCGCGCGCCCGGCAGATGCAACAACAGATGATCGACGCCGCGCAATGGCGCGATCGCGCCATCCTCGAAAGGAATCACCGCCGGTAGCCGGTTGAGGCGCGCGGCGATCCAGGCGGCGTGTCGTTCGGCGAAGGCACGCGCCTCGCGCAGCGATGCGCGTCGCGGTATCGTCAGCACCGCGTCGCGCGCGGCGGACCGCACGTGCAAGGTGAAGCGTCGCGCGCTTGGCAAGCGCCGCAACCCCACGACGATGGTTTCGCCGGCGTGGGTCAGTATGAGCTGGGACGAGTCCGCGGTGGGCGCGGTCTGTTTGCGCAAGAGCCGAATCATCGCGTCATGCTAACTCAAAACATCTCTCTGCCGTGATATCGTAGCGGCTGCCCCGCTAAAAAATTACCTGATTACGCCTGAAAGTCAGCCAACTTCAGAAGACGATATGGCATGGGGGTAGTTCTGACCGCGACGAAGGCGAGGCGAGTGATCATGGCGCCGAGGTCGTATCGTCGGTTGAAGCGATATTCGA
>PLZT01000397.1 GCA_003152255.1 Methylocystaceae bacterium
CCATTTGCATCGACGCCCGAGGGGGGCGCCTTCGCCAGCTTTGGCGGAGCGCTCCGGCGCCCCATCGGGCTTCCGCCCTTCATCGACTGTCATCTCTATACCTCCGATTGCGGTTCAATTTACCGCAGCCGGATGTCTCACTTAACCGTGCCGCACCCCAAACACAGCATGCCTTGAGAAGGAAGCGCGGCTCAACCGGCGAGGCGAGCGCAGGCGACGCGTCGCGGGCGACCATCCTTGCCCCGTCTTACGCCGAAGGCCAACGCGCTTCGTGGAAGCTGGGGTTGGGCGGCCCGCGCGGAGATGCATCTCATGCAAGCGCGCGGCGCCCTCGCCAAGCCGACCGCACGGTCGAGTTTGACGAATGTCTTCGGCTTCTTTATTGGTTTTTGGGAGAGGCGGCGCTATGAATGTCATCTTACGCGCGACGTTAAATTGCGAGCGAGATATATCGTGGGGTGGAATAGGCCGTGGGTCTCGATTTTCGTAACATGTCAACGGCCTCAAGCGCGCCAGGAAGCCAGCCGCTCGCAAGCGCATCAATCTCTAGCCCAGCCGACGCGTTCCTTAAGGAACGGGGGCGCCGTCTTTTGAATTCGAGGTGAGGCATGGTTAGTCCACGGCTAACGCTTAAGTTTCTAGGGAAACTCTTCAGCGCATTGGTCTTCATCGCCGCGGGCGTAGGCGCGCTTTCCGGCTGCAACGGCGTTCCCGGCGACGGCGACGGCGCCAGCCTCGCGCCGCGGGAGGACGCGGACACGGCGGCCGCCGCGCAAGCCGCGCGCGCGGCGAATAAATACGCATCGGCCGCGACGCCCGGAAACGCGGGCTATTTGGTTGGGCCGCAGGACGTTTTGGACGTTACTGTTTTCCAGGCGCCAGATCTTTCGAAGTCGGTGCAGGTCGCCGAGGACGGCGCCATCAATTTGCCTCTCCTGGGTCAAATCCCCGCCGCCGGGAGGAGCGCCTCGCGGCTGGAGCGCGACATCGAGGCGCGTCTCAACGCGCGTTATCTCAAATCGGCCCAGGTCACGGTGTTTGTCAGAGAATACAACAGTCAGCGCGTCACCGTTGAGGGCGCGGTGAGATCCCCGGGCGTCTATCCGCTGCGCGGCAATGACACTTTGATGCAAGTGCTCGCAAAAAGCGGGGGGGTGAGCAGGGATATCGCCTCGGACAATGCCATCGTTTTCCGTAACGCCGACGGCGCGCGCACGATGGTCCGATTCGACATTTCGACAATTCGGAGCGGCGCGGAACCGGATCCGCGGGTGCTGCCGGGCGACGTCGTTCTCGTCGAGGAGTCCGCGGCCAAGGAAACCTTAAACTTGTTTTTGAGGGTGTTGCCCGTGGCGGGCACCGCCGCCACCGTGGCGGCTTACTAGTCGCAAATTTCTAGTCGCAAAGGCGAACAAGACCAGGGGAAGGGGAACACCACCATATGGCCGAAGATCAACGGAGCGAAGCGTCCGCCGAAGACGGCGCCCCGGCGGCCCGCGCGATCGTCGAGAGGCGGGGTCATTCGCCGTCAAGCTACCCCTATCGGGAGGGCGTCGAGCCTTTCACCGGCGCGAGCGACGCGGACGCGGGGCTGGATTTGCGCAATATCTCGCGCGTCCTCATCAAACGAAAATGGTTGATCGTCGCCGTCACCGCCACGTTCGTTTGTCTCGGCCTCCTATGGGCGCTCCTGCAGACGCCGCTCTATAAAGCGACACTGCGCCTGCAGATCGATCGCAGCGCGGCCCAGATCGTTAAGGGGGAAGATCTAGAGTCCTCGCCTGACAGCAACGATTTCGCCACAGAGATCGAGCTGCTTAAGAGCCTTGGTCTCGCGGAGCGGGTGGGGTCGCTGACGCGGATCGCGCGCGATCAGGGCCCCAACACCCTCTCGCCGGCCGCGGCTGACGCAGGCGCTCCGGGCGGGAGCAAACTCGCCGGCCAGCAGCGCGCCGCGGCGGCGGGCATTGTTAGAAATCTCGTGGTCAAGCCGGTGATCGGGACGCGCCTCGTGGACATAAGCTACAGCGATCCGAGCCCGGCGTCGGCGCAAAGGATCGCCAATGCTTATGGCGAGGCCTATATCGCCGCCAGTCTCGACAAGCGCTTTCAAGCCAACGCTTACGCCAAATCGTTCCTCGAGGATCAGCTCAAACAGTTGAAACTTCGTCTCGAAGAGTCCGAGAAGGCGTTGCTGGCGTTCGCCGAAAAGGAGCAAATCGTTCAAACCAACGACAGAGCCTCGGTCGCGGAGAACAATCTGGCGGCCGCCAACAGCGCGCTGGGCACGCTCATCGCCGAGCGCATCAAGAACGAACAATTGTGGCGGCAGGCCGAAAACGCCTCGGGAATCAACGTGCCGCAAATCCTAACGAACAGGGCGATCGAGGAACTGCGGAGCCGGCGAGGTCAGCTCGTCGCCGAATATCAAGAGAAATTGGAAACATTCCGCGCCGATTATCCGGCCATGTTGCAAATCAGCAATAAAATCAAAGAAATCGATCATCAGATCGGCGTCGAGGTGAAGGCGATCAAATCCTCGCTGAAAGCCGCGTTCGACGCGTCGTCGAGCCAAGAAACCGAGATGAAGCAGAGGATCGACATATTGCGCGGAGAATCGCTCGATCTGCAAAGGCGCAGCATTCAATACAACATACTAAAGCGCGAAGTGGACACGACACGGGCGCTTTACGAAAGTTTATTACAGCGTTACAAAGAAGTTGACGTCGCGAGCGGCGTGGGCACCAATAGAGTCTTCATTATCGATGGGGCGGAGCTGCCGACGGCGCCAAGCTGGCCCAATAAACTCCTGACGTTCCTTGCCGCGCTGGCGCTCGGATTTGGCGTGAGCGGCGCCGCGGCCTTCTTGCTCGAGCAGTTCGACGATTTGATTTATTCGCCGGGCGACGCGGAAGCCGCCTCGGGTCTGGCGCTTATTGGCGTCATTCCGAGATTCGACGAAGAGAAGCAGACGCTTGAGGCCGAGCTCTCCAATCCGCGCTCGGTTCTCTCGGAGGCGTTCCGATCGACGTGCACGTCGCTGCAGTTCTCAACCGAAACTGGCATCCCAAAGGCGCTGATGATCACCAGCGCGACGCCGACGGAAGGGAAAACAAGCACCGCGGTCGGCATCGGGCGACAATTCGCCGCCGCTGGCCTCAAGGTGCTGATCGTGGACGCCGATCTCCGCAAGCCCTCGCTGCATCTGAAAATTGGCGTCGACAACAGCGTGGGCCTAAGCACTTATCTGACCCATAACTGCACGGTTGAGGACGCGATTCGAAAAATTAACCCAAAGCTTAATCTTTATGTGATGACCTCCGGTCCGCTGCCGCCCAACCCCGTGGAGTTGTTGCATGGCCCACACTTCGCCTCGCTGCTGTCCGTGGCCGGCGAAGTCTTCGATTTGGTTATCATTGACGCGCCGCCGGTCATGGGAATGGCCGACACGCTCGTGCTCTCTAATATGGTGAAAAGCACGCTGTTCGTCATCGCCTCCGGCGAGGGACGAATCGGGCAGCTTCGCAACGCCCTCAAGCGGTTGGCGCAGGCGCGCGTCATCCCCCTAGGCTTCGTCCTCAACAAGTTCGTCGCCAAGGGCCATTACGGATATGGATATGGATATGGATATGGATATGGATATGGAGACGAAGAGGCGCATTTGCTTCACCATGGCGATGGCAAAGCGTCCGAAGCCGGCGACAAGTCTGACGAAGCGCCGGTTGCGGAGGAAAGCTGAACGATGGCGCAGCCGGCGCCCGATCAAGAGATTGGGGCGGTGCGGGCCGCGCTTGACTTGCTCGTGGCGCCGTCGCGCGGTCGACGCTTCCAAAGCGCCGCTCTGCCGGAAGGCATGACCTTGTTGCTGCGAATCGTCGCCGATGATCAAGGCGCCATCGAAGCGTCCGCCCAACGGACGCAGAATTCGCCGCAAAAGCTGCGGGAAGCGGCGGCGTTTTACGTCGAACAGATCCTGCTGGCCGCAAATTCTGACAGTTATCGCGTGCTGGGGGCGCGGCGAAACGCGACTCCGGGGGAGCTGCGTCGACATCTTGCCCTTCTTTGCAAATGGCTGCATTCCGAGCGGTGCCCGGGGTTGGCGCGATCCATGTTTTTCTTGCGGATCACCCATGCCTGGAACAATCTCAAGACGCCGGAGCGGCGCGCCGACTATGACGCGACGTTGGACGCGCGCATGGCGGCGCTCGCCGCCCGTAAGGCTCGAGTCGACGACTTCGCAAACACCCACCGCGGGAACGGCAAAGCCCGGCCTCCTTGCGGCGAAGCGCTGGCCGCAAGCCAGGGACAGGCGCGCATCGGCCCCGCGCCAAAGCGCAAGGCGCACAGTCTGTGGCGTCGGCTCATCGCCTTCGCGTTCGGCGCGCAGGCGCGCTGAGTTCTGCAAACGACGAGCGTCAAAAAGGCTTTGATCATGCCAGAGTTGCATCGTCCTTCCGCGCCGCGCCCCGGGGCCGACGCGTGGCGTCATGCGCCGGGTCTCGCGGCCTTGAGCCTGCTCGGAGTGGCGCTTTGCTGGTTGATCGTCTCTCACAGCGTCGCAGGTTGGCTGTCTCGGACCTCGCCGAAGAGCGCGCTCTTGTTGCGGGGGAACGACCCTGCGTCCTTGCTCGCGCTCGTCGATAAGGAAATCAACTTCGGCGCCGGCGACCCGAGCAAGACGCCTGGGCCTTCGCAACCAACGGCGCAGCGTCTAAAGCAGCTGCGCGACCTGGCCGAGACGGCTCTCATCAACGAGCCTCTCTCATCGCGCGCGTACCGGCTGTTGGGGCAAATAGCGGATCGCCAGGGCTTTGCTGAGAAGGCTGAGACCCTTATGCGCGCCGCCGCGCGCGCCGATCTCCACGAAAGCGCCTCTGTCCATTGGATGATGTGGAAAAGCTTCGAACGCAAGGACTACCCTGCCGCAGCCTATTACGCCGACGCGCTGTTTCGCTCGGGGCGTGGGGCTGCAATAACTGGAGATGCGATGCCGATTTTGGCGCGCATGGCGGAGGACCCCGCCGCCAAGCAAGAGATCAAAAAGCTGCTCGCCGCAAATCCGAGTTGGAGGAGCTGGTTTCTTGGCGCGCTCGGCCCGTATATCAGAGATGCGCGCACGCCGCTCGATTTGTTTTTGAGCCTCAAAGACACGCGAGCGCCGCCAACGACGGAAGAGCTCAACGCCTATCAATGGTTTCTCGTTCGGCACAAGCTTCATGAGCTGGCCTATTATGTTTGGCTGCAGTTCCTGCCACCCGAAAAATTGGAGGCCGCGGGGTTCCTGTTTAACGGCGATTTCGAGGCGAGACCTTCAGGTTCGCCCTTCGACTGGCAGGCCGCGGCGGGCGTCAATGTGATCGTTGATTTCGCGCCGAGGCTTGAAAATCCGAGCGATCATGCGCTTGTGGTTGAATTTGGCCCCGGGCGCGTCGAGTTCCCTGGCGTATCTCAGTCGATCGTTCTCGCGCCCGGCGCTTATCTCCTGCGGGGCTCGGTAAATGGCGAGGTTCTTGGGCGGCGCGGCGTGGATTGGGGCGTAAGTTGCGTGGACGGAACGAGCCTCGGCCAGAGCGAGATGATCGCGGGAACCTTCCCAATATGGCGGGCCTTTGAATTCGCATTCGTCGTGCCAGAGACTGGTTGCTCCGCCCAATTAGTACAGCTTAAGCTTGATGCTCGCTCTCCCTCGGAGCAGCTCGTGTCCGGCGCAATTTGGTTCGACGAGCTGGCGATTTCGCACAGCGAGAAAAAACTGCCCAAGTAGCTCGACTCGCGGAGGCGTCAGAACGGCAATTTTGTTAAGGCTACGAAGGTTTTTCTGTCCAGCGCCAGCAAACTGGCAACGATGCCGGGGTCCTGGGCGGCAAGCGAACGCCGTGCGGCGAGCAAGGGCGCGCCCGTGACCGCGGGCAATTTTTTGCAAAACTTCGGCTTCTGAAAGAGAGAGATCGAAGAGAAATCTGCTATTTTGTGTGACTCTCCGCCTGGCAGAATCCGAACTCGCAACAATTCCAAACTCGAGGCGATCAAGGATTGAGGTTAACCGCCTATCTTTGTGAGGTCCAGAAAGCGATGAGCCCAATCAGTAAAACCGCGAGCCTTATTTGCTTCGGCGCGCCCGGTCGAGTCGCCATCTCGTTGGATAATATCCGGCCTTTTCCGACGAGCAGCGAAGTTGCGCTCCGCCGCGTCGTGACTAACTTTGCCTCCCGCCTTTGCAGCACCGGCGGGCGCGCTAACTTTCGAAGGCTCCACGTTCAATAGGACAGCGCGTGGACGGATGCAGACTAGTTGCTCCGCCTCATCTTCGCCCAGCCACTTGGCCGCAACCGCCCGGCCGTCCGCGAGATCAGGCCGCCGGCGTTTGGCGCCATGGGCGTCAGACGCCAAGATTTGGACAAGGCCGTCGCTAAGCATTCGCTCCGCCCAGTATTTCGGCCTCCTCCCAAAGGCTCCGGTTAACGAGCCGGATGTAAGCTGCATCCACACGCCAGCGCGGAACAGTTGCACGAAGAGCATATAGTGCGTCTCTATCCACGTCAGCCTTTCGGGGTGGGTGAGGATGGGAACGTAACCAGCGGCCAGCAGTTCGAAGAAAAAATATTCTATCCTGGGCGGGGCGACGTGATGCGGCGGCTCAACGAGGACGTATCGCGTGTCCGCCAGCGATAAGATGGCGCCTTCTCGCAGTTTGCCCGCCATGTTGGGGACCACATGAGCGTCAGCGCCGGTAACTAGGCGCAATGGGACGCCGCGCTCATCCAAATACCGTTGAAGCTCAAGGGTCGCCGAACGAATCTGAGCCCCGCTATTTTGATAAAGGCCTGGAAAGATATGCGGCGTGCAGGCCTGGATCGTGACCCCGTTGGTCACGGCGATGCGCGCCATTTCGAGAGAAATGTTTAGATTAGCGGCTCCGTCATCAATTCCGGGCAGGATATGCGAATGAAGGTCAATCACGCCACTCAGCCTCACATTGCGCCAAAGAGTTCTGCAACTAACAGCGGATAGCGGCTTTTATTTGGCGTTTCGCCTGCGCCGATCGAGCGAGTTAAGCTCGACCCGCTCCAGCACATGCCGGGACTAAACACCTAGCTCAGTTCAAGCTCAATATAAGCCGGGAATTAGCCTGGCCGTGCGGCTAGCGTATCCGTGATAGGATGGAAATGCCTCCATCAATACTTGTTCCTCATAATGCATACGCCAAAATTGAGAGGCAGCCGCCGCGAGCATGGCTATGAGCGGCCATGGTTGCTCCAATTCACATATGCGCCCGAAGACTATGCACAGCTCTGCCAGATAAAGAGGATGGCGAACGTATCGATAGGGACCGTCCATCACCAAACTCCGAGCTTGCGGAAGAATACTAAAGGAACGTCCTAACCAGCACAATGATACAATGGAGGCTAGCATTCCCAAGAATACCACCGAGGATGAAAAGATGGCGATGCGGGGCGTTGGGGTTACGTGCGGCAGCATGAGAAAACAAAATGGCAATAGACAGCCGACCGTTCCAGCGACTTTTGGTAAAAATCCTTTTGCGTTTCGCACCGGGGGAAGTCTTATAATGACCAGCAATATAGCGAGACTCAAAAAAAGTATGGTCGTAATTTGAGGGAACAGCGCAATTTCGTCCTCCCCCGAAACGAGCACCTGCAAGATTTTTAGCGAAGATCCTATAATCCCGAGGCCAAGCCAGATGACCAGCGGGACGACGGCCCCTAGCTCGCAAAGCTTCAATCTTGAGCATTTAATCATCGTTCTCCTTTCTTTGAAAAATGAGTCTTTTTTTGGGCCGACCGCCGCCGTTTCAACTATCGACGGCCGCACATTCCGCTGATTTGCGCCGGACTCGTGATCAAGCTGTTTCGTTTTTATCGAGAAGAACATAGTGCGCAAACGTTCAGAAAGAGCGCTTTGAAAAATGTGGTGGGTTCGCGTGATCGGCATTTTGCCGTCGCGCCAGGACGCATACAGGCCCCCGCCCGCCGTCCGGCGCGGAGGATTTCTTCTGAACTACCTTGTTATTTTGAATCTTTCTCCTGATTTCGACACAGTTTCCCCGCGAAGCGGCTCACGCCGCTCCAAGCAGAACCAGCCCGCGCTTCATATTCATCGCGCAGGCGACCAATCGCAGATGGCAGTTGTTGCGCGCGAGGCCCAGGTAGCGGACGCGCACCATCCCATACCCGTTCTTCATCGTCGCATTGGAGCGCTCGACGCCAGGGCGAACGCTCGAAGCCGCCGTGTTGAACCACTTCTGCCAGTTCTTCAGCGGCTTGCTGCGCTGCGCCTTATAGGCGATCTTGTCCTCGGTCCCCTGCGCGGCCAGTTTCTCAAGCAACGCTTTGCTGTCATAGGCCGCTCTACAAGAAGCTTCCGGTGACGCTGGTCTAAGGCGTTCGCCGACATCATCCAGCGGAATCCAGATATGGTGGATAACGTCATCGATTTCCGCAACTTTATTTAGCGGCAACGCCATAAGATTGTCCGGCGCAAGGCGGTCGATGCGTTCAGCGCCCATGATTCAACACGTGGCATAGGGCACGGGCGCGCGCCCGCAGTCCGGACGCCCCGTGCTATCGCTATGGCGACGAAGCCGCCTGCCGCGTCTTCGCCCTTTGGGGTGACGCCAGGTCGCGCAAAACGCTTCGCGGTCGATCGCCACCGCCTGCTCAGGTCGCGATCCCTTTTGCCTTTTCCTCCGCTCGCGTGCAGCGCGGCATTCGAGTTCATGAATAGTCGCACAATGCGCGAAGTTATTTCACAAAGAAGGCGCGCCGCGGGCGCGCAACATGATCGTCCCATGCCCCCGATCGTATCGACGTGCTCAGGCGGTAAACCGCGCCGCGCGCGGTCCTTCACCTTGTCGCGGCGCCGCGCGTGACTCGCCTTGCGCGCGTCGATGACGCCGGCGGCGTCGGGACATGGCGTAATCGCGAGGGTCGACTCGTCCCAGCCGAGTATGCTCCGCATTCGCAACTCTAACCATGGAGGATACTCATGTCCCAACAAGAGCTTTATGTCGGCCTCGACGTGTCGCTCGAGACGACTTCAATCTGTGTCGTCGACCATGATGGTTCAACAGTTTGGCGTGGCTCGGGCCCCACCGATGCGGCAATCATCACCAAAACAATACGATTGCGCGCGGCGAACGCCGTGCGCGTTGGGCTCGAAACCGGGCAAATGTCCAATTGGCTCACGCTCTCCCTGCGCGCGCGGGCTACCCGTCATTTGTCTCGATGCGCGCCACGCCAAACCGGCGCTCAAAATGCAAGTCAATAAAACCGACGCCAATGACGCTTGGGGATTGGCCCAGATCGTTCGCACCGGCTGGTTTCGTGAAGTCGCCGTCAAAGGCATGGACGCTCACAAGCTGCGCATGCTCTTGGTTGCGCGCTCGCAACTGGTCGGACAACGCCAGTCGCTCGCCAGCACCATTCGCGGGTTGATGAAAACCTTCGGCCTCGTCATTCCACGCAGGTGCGGCGCCCTGTTCGCCACGCGCGTTCGGGAGGCGGAAGAAGGCAAAGATGCGCTGATGGCGATCGTCGAACCCCTGCTCGCTGCTTGGCAGTCGCTCCGTGAACAAATCGCTGTGTTCGATCGGCAAATCAGCGCACGCGCCAAATCCGATTCCGTGGCGCGTTGTCTGATGACCGTGCCCGGCGTCGGCGTTGTCGTCGCTCTGGCCTATGCCGCCGTGATCGACGATCCAGCAAGATTCAAGCATTCGTCTTCGGTCGGTGCGTATCTCGGCCTCACGCCCCGGCGCTACCAATCCGGCGACATCGACGTGACAGGCCACATCTCCCGTTGCGGCGACGGCCTGCTGCGCTCTTACCTCTTCGAGGCGGCAACCGTCATCTTGCAGCGCTATTCCCGTGCATCCCAACTCAAGGCATGGGGGCTGGCGCTCGCCAAACGCATCGGCATGCGCTGCGCCAAGGTTGCCATCGCGCGTAGGCTGGCCGTCATCATGCATCGCATGTGGATGGATGCAACCGAGTTCCAAGGCGGCGAACGTGCTGCCGCCTGACGAGTTCCGCATGAGCCACGCAAGAAGGAGCATCCCGATGGCTTAGAATGTGGAAACCTGTCCCTCCGGGACGAGGCTCGGCGATCACGCGTTCCCCGTTGCGGCTCCTCTTCGGGATGACCGCGTTCGGGACCTAGAGCGTTTCCCGATCAGTCGACTCCATAACCGCAGCTTATGAAGAAGTTCCTGCATTCTTCGTTCGTGAGTGTCGCGCAAACCGGAGCGTGTCAACGATTTTGAGACATCCGGTTTTGGAATTTAAGCTTGGATTTCTTGTGTTTTGAACGGCGGGTTGATCCAGGCGGCGGTTGGTTTTCGGGGCGGGCTTGGCGGCATTCTGACGAAGCGTTCTGGGTTGGTCTCGAAGGCGCGATCGAGGATTTTCTGGCGAGCGTCATAAACTTGTTCGGCCTGGCCGTAATGGACTTGATCGGGCGTCATCAGACCAATGCCGGCGTGGTGATGGTCTCGATTGTAGAAGCCGACTACGGAACACCCACGGGACCGAGGAGCGCGAGGTTCTTTATCCTTGGCATGCGTGGTCTGGATGCATTGTTCGCGTTGACGGCGTTGTCGAGAAGACGGCTGGCGATGTCGTTCGCTGTAGCCGCCCGGGTGACATTACTCGCCTATCGCAAGAACTGCCGGCATGGATGTTCGACCGGGGCGCCTGCGCTGCAATGCGGGTTGAGGCGATCCCGCAGGCAGATGTTGTCGCATTGCAGGCGTCGCGGGCTCTGTTGACCGAAGTAGGCGGAGTCGGCGTCGCCACCTGCCTCACATCATCGAATGCCCCGGTTTTTGGTGCACCGAGGGTCTCTCACGACCAGCATCGGAGAGAGACTCATGCGACGCCAGCACAAATTTCGCCATCGACATCGGAGCGGGACTCAGCAGTTCGATTTGTTCAGGGAGCCGGGCGGCGACGGCGCGACGCAAAGGCCGGAGTGGCGGAGTCTGCCCATGCAGACCCGCGAGGCGCTGACGGAGTTGATGGTGCGCCTGATACTCGACCACGCAAAAGAATCGTGTCGTCCCCGCCTGGGGGAGGCGCGCCATGATGTCTGACAAGATTCGGCAGCATCATCTGGAGCGCAAGGCTATCCTTTATGTGCGCCAGTCTTCCGCCCATCAAGTCCTGCACAATCGCGAGAGCAGCGCACTGCAATACGCCATGCGGGGGCGGCTGACGGCGCTCGGCTGGTCCGAAATCGAGACGATCGACGACGATCTCGGACGCTCGGCGGCGGGCGGCGTCGTCCGCGCAGGGTTTGAGCGCATGGTGGCGGAAGTCTGTCTCGGCAAGGTCGGCGCGGTCGCGGCGCGAGAGGTCTCGCGCTTCGCTCGCAACAGCCGGGATTGGCAGCAACTCATCGAGATGTGCCGCGTCGTCGACACGGTGCTGGTTGATCAGGAGACCGTTTACGCCCCACGGCAGGGCAACGATCGGCTGCTGCTCGGCTTGAAAGGCAGTCTCAACGAGTATGAACTCGATCTCCTTCGCCAGCGCTCGCTCTCGGCAAGATATGAGAAGGCGCGGCGCGGTGAGCTTGTCGTCATCGCGCCGATCGGCTTTGTGAAGGTTGGCGACCGCTTGGAGAAGGATCCCGACCGGCGCGTCCAGGAAGCCATTACGCTCGTCTTCGACAAGGTGGCGGAACTGGGCAGCGTGCGGCAAGCCCTACTTTG
>PLZT01000056.1 GCA_003152255.1 Methylocystaceae bacterium
CCTCCCGCTAGCGATGGCGGCACCTGCCATGAACAGCCATCCGAAAATCACGAGGGCCAACCAAAAGGCGGCGCCGGCGCATAGGTATGGATGGTCGTGAATGAGATTGATCATCAGATAGCCTCCAGCGCCTTGGCCGCGAGAATGAACAGCACGACGCCGACAGCGCCGATGATTATGCCTGCGACAATTATGCGCTCATCATAGGTGAGCAGTGGTTCTTTCATGGCAGCAGCCAATCTATGTCAGGGTTGTCGATACCGCACGCGCGGTCGATCTCGGCTTGCACGGCGCGGTCGGCGAAGGATTCATCCGCGTCTTCCGCATCGCGGCGTAGCTGACCCTCAATCGATTTCGCGCGCATGACTTCCGGGTGAGGATTTTTGCGCCCGTAGTGCTTTGTCCTGGTGTGCATCCAGCGCGCTATTTCGTCGACGAACGTCTTGTCGCAATAAGCGCATGGGATTGGTCCGGCGGTCATGGCGCGGCCCCTACCTTGGTGAGCAGAGCGTCAACAGAGTGCAACTGCTCATGAATGTCAGATTCCGTATAACCGACCTCGGAAAGATCGGCGGCAATCTGGCCACGCAAGCACGTCAGCTCGTAGATCAGATCCCCGACGCCAGCGGCTTCGAGCGCGACTTCGGCAGCTTCAACCCAACACCGCCATCCGCCGTTAGGGTCGTCGTCATTCATTCGCTCGGAAACGCAAATTGCTCGCGCGACTTTCTCGACTAGCTCGTCAGGAATTTTCGCCATCACAGTGTTCCCCGTATCGACTTCAAAATAACGTGAGACGTCATGACCGCCGAGAAAACCATCACGCCGCAAAATGCGATGAATTCGAGCGCGACGATCACTGCGAGCGCGGCGGGGAGCAGGATGAAAATCACGATCAAAGCGCCGATGGTTTCGAGGGAGTCCGCGAGGGCGTTCATCGGCTATTCCCCACAGCGCGAGCCAAATTCGAGAAATTTGGATCAACACGATCCATGATCAGGTCGAGACTCGCGTCGATCAGTGCGAGGTAAAAGCCGGCGTCGTATAGCGCTGCTCGAATGCCCTCGCGCGTTCGTTCGCAGTTCGGCGGAATCGCGAGACACATTGTCCTAATCGGATCGCTGTAGTCGCGCCCGCGAATGAGGTTCCCATTTGGCTCGCGTCCCGCAAGAAATTCCGTGCCGTTCGTGAACATCGCACGCTCCTATTCAGACTGAAATGTCGCTGGAATGTTGAGGCGAGCGGCGTCTGAGACGCTCTTTCTCAATGACGTAATGAATGGGCTCTTGCCCTCTTCATCTTCAAGACGAATCCATTTCTTGTCGATGGCGAGCAGCAAGTCCCGCGCGTCGGAAAGCGCGACAAGCAGAGCGGCATCTTGTTCGGGTGTCATAATCGCGCGCTCCTATTCCGCCGCTCGCTGAGTTTCCGCCGCATCTTCCGCCAGCACTTCATTGATTGCTTGCGTGAGAGCGACTCCAGACTCGCACTCGTCATCTTCGGCGATGATCGTGGCTTTGACTGACCGTTCAGATCTTATGCGCTGAAGAGGCGCGTTGATCGCATCGGCGATGACTTCAATTTCTTCATTGGTAGCGCCGACGATTAGAAATTGCATGAATTGTCTGCATCGCTCGCCCTCATCGAATTTTACCCAGTGATCACGGGAATGTTCACCGGAGCTTGTTGAAGCGCGAACATTTACTTCATCGCCAGGCCAAATTTGAAAGCTGAAGTCTTTGTAAATTCCCATAGTCGTCACTCCATGTTGGCGGGTTAAGCCGCGCGGCCTCGTCGGCGCTCTTCCGCTTCAAGCCGCATCGCGATCACGTCCGCTTTGTTGAAAACCTTGTCAGCTGCGATGGCCTCGGCGAGTTTGGCGGCCAGCGCGCGACACGCTCTATCTCCCCAGCTTGGCCCGGCGCGTAGATCCTTCGCCTCGGCGTAGAGAGCCTGAGCCTTGATGCGGAGAGCGTCGGCTTTGGCGCGGGCTGTGATGGCGTTCATGGCGTTACCTTTCCCGAAATAATGTCCCAAGCCCGCTTTTTGATGCGTCCAAGCGCCCGCATATTCCATTTCTCGATTATGGCGTCATTGATCGCTCGCCAGTCAGGAACATCGGCCTTTTGCGCTTCAGACTTGATGGTCATTGCATAAGTCAACGATATGCCTTTCTGCGTGATTCCCTGTTCAATCTCATTGAGAATTACTTGCGTGCAGCACACGAGATTTATGGTAATTCCATCAGTCATCGCGCGCTCCTATGGTGGCGTTCATGGCGTTTCTCCCTTGGCGCGGGCTTGGGTGGCGTTCATCATGATCAAGGGTTGCCTTCCGATGTAGTTTCCGCCAAGATCAGTTTGCGCCACCCTTCAAGCAATGACCAAACATCACCCATATGTTCAAGTCCGCCTGGCGTATCGACATAGCCTCGATCTTCCATTTGTCTGTCGTATTCCTTCATGATGGCAACTATTTCGTATCGTAACCAATCGGCGTTTTTGTCGGTCATGGATTCACCGTCGTTCAAGGGGATGTGTTCGGCGTTGGCGCGGGCTTCGATGGCGTTCATGGCTGATCACCATCGGCTTTGGCGAGAATTGCGCGACCGCCAGCTTCTGCCCGTTTCCACGCTTCGGTATCGAGGTAGCGTTGTCCTGGCTCATAGAACGCAAGAATGAAGCGGAGAGCGCTAACCAGTTCGTCGTGGCAGTTCACGGCGCGAACGATCATGCGGGCATTGGCCTCTGTCGGGTCTTTGCCGGCGGCGCGAAAGGCGTCAAGCTCGCTGCGCTCGACGAGATGGTCTCCATATCGAGCGACCGCCGCTATGTTTCCATAAACGTCGCGGATAAATCCCCAATCGTCATGCTCAAACGGTCGGTATAACCATGGCAGCGCCGACAATTTCGATTGCGGATCGGCGGTGTGAGCTTCATCAATCTTCGCGAGCAGCTCGGCGCACTCTCGTTTCCACCATGTCGGCCCCTTGCGGATTTCCTTCGCCTCGGCGTATAGCGCGAGAGCCTTGGCGCGGAGGGCTTCGGCATTGGCGCGGGCTTGGATGGCGTTCATGGCGGGGCTCC
>PLZT01000236.1 GCA_003152255.1 Methylocystaceae bacterium
TTCGAAAACCGCTTCATGCATGTGCAGGAGTTGGCGCGGCTCGGCGCTCACATAAAGCTTGATGGCGACAGCGCGATCGTGACGGGCGCGGATCGCCTCGAAGGCGCGCCGGTCATGGCGACGGATCTGCGCGCCTCGGTGTCGCTGGTGATCGCGGCGCTCGCCGCGCGCGGCGAGACAACCATCAATCGTGTCTATCACCTCGACCGCGGCTTCGAGCGCCTGGAGTTCAAATTGCGCGGCTGCGGGGCGCAGATCGAGCGGGTGAGCGGGCAGGGGTGAGGCCAAGGAGGCGCGTTGGCGCTTCAATGCCCATAGACCCGCGTCCGCGATGCGCGGAGTTGGCCTGACCGGCTCAATATTCGAAACTGGCGTAATCGGGTATGCGGTCGAAGCTCGCCTGATACAACCCTTAGACGAGATGGTCCTCGCTCGTCTGGAGATTGGTGACGAGCATCCGGCCAAATTGCGCCCAAGACGCCCCGAAAAAAGCCGCCTTCACCGAGGCGACGGGTCCAACCGATCGAGGTCCAGCACCGCGTAATCTCCTTTTTGGAACACGGCCGCATCGTTCCAGAGTCCGAGAATATAGGGCTGTCCGCCACCTATTTTGGACCGGAACTCGGCCAGATAATCCTTGAATGGCTGGAACCACGATAAGGAGTCGCCACTAGTAAAATTCCTGTTCAAGACAAAATACCTTATTCCATATTTTCTTCGCAAAGCTTGCAGTGATTCGGGACCGCTGTCGTACATGGCCGCCAATAACGCGAAAGATCTTTGCTTAGCTTCCTCGTAGTACCCGGAATGGTGCGGGTAGAGCGAATTTACGATAATAAAAACGCTTCGACGGCTACGCATCGGAACGCGATCTCCGTCGACTGGAGTCGCGGCGATGAGCGTGTCCTTCGGCAAGGCGCCGAGAAATGAATAAACTTCCTCCGGCATGGGGTCTGTTCCGCCTCTGTTGAAGAACAGTCGCGCGGAGAAAACCAAGACCCCAACAATCGCTATAATGGCAATGCTGCTACCCAAAACACGCTTGTTTAAAACACCCGACGCGCCGACGCCAATAAACCGTGGCGCCGCCCAGTTAAAAACCGCTTCGAATACAAATGGAAAGCAGCAAAGAGTCAGCGCCTGTGATGGAAATACGAGGTACCTGCTGGGCTCGCACAGATGCAACAAAACTAAGTTTGCGACAATATAATTAGCAAGCGCTGAAATCGGTAGAAAAACAACTTCCGGTCTCCGGATTTTTTGACGGCTGTCGCCCACACCAACACAGAAAGTCATCACCAAAAGAAAAATCCATAAAATGCCGGTCATGCCTTGGTTGAGCATCAAAATATCAACAATGACGTAATCCCACCAATTTTCTTGCGGAATAGGCCAAAAGCCCCCTGCGCGAAATTCGGGCATCTTAACGATTTGGCTAAACGAGTACACAGCGCCAGTAATCTGCGACGAATGGAGCATATTATTTATTAATATGCCGCCAGTGGCCGCGATTAACGATGCGAGTATCAGAGTTCCCTTAGGAACTGATTTTTCTCTAAAGAACCGATATATTACGACGAGCCCGACATATGTACAGAGGCTAATGCTTGCTGGCGGATAAAATATGGCGCCAAAAACAATCGATCCGCCTACCCAGCGCAAATCACGTCGTAGAGCCGATATAACCCCCAGGAGCACGATCGATAAGGCAAAGCCGCGCGGAAGGCCGCCAGCTTCCCGTGCAATAAATATGAATGGCGGGAAAGTGGTGAACTGACAGAGGGAAACAAATATTACGTTTGTAATTCCGCCCCAGACTTTGCCACCGGTAATTTGTCGCCCTAGTACGTAAGCTAGAAAGGTCGACAGCCCGGCTAAGGCGAATCCCAGAAGCTTTCCGAGCAGCTCGACGTCCAAAAATTGGGATAGAGCTTTGAGTATCACCTCGTAGCCGAGTGGAAAATTGGTCATCCAGTAATTTTTATGGATGTCATTGGGAAATAAGTCGGGATCTTGAAAGCTATAAGCCCATGAAGTCCATTCGACCATATCGTCGGTGAAAATCTCGGGCCGCAAAATTGACGACATAAAATAGGCGGAAAGAAAAATAGACGCGAAATAGAAAGCGAATAAGTGCGCATGCGTAAGGTTTGACCTGAGAAATCGTTCCAATCGGTCCGTATAGGATTCCAGTCGCGCGTCCATGGCAGGCTTTCACTGAAGATCAGTCGTCGGTCCGCCGAGTTCTCTTCGAACCGCGGAGCGCTTCGAATGCGGCGTTTTTCGTTCGTGGCTCACCTCGAAGGGCGAAACAATGGGCTTCGCGGCCCGATCGCACGCCAAATCAGCTTGTCGTTTCAGGCAACATTGCTCCCGTCGCGTCTGGCAAGCGCCCATTCTCGTCGCTGAATATCGCGTATTACGCAATTCCCATGCGTTGGAGACGAAATTCGATGGAACTCTTCAGCACGCCTAATCCGTAAATCACGCTGCGCCGGAAATTGATCGAGGAAGCTTCCGGGAAGTATTTTGTCGGGCAGGAGATTTCGCCAATCGTGAAGCCAAAATAGATCGATTGCACGATCATCTGATTGTCAAAAACGAAATCGTCGGAACAATTCATCAGCGGCAGCTTTTCCAGCAGCGTACGGCTCCAAGCTCGATAACCCGTGTGGTATTCTGACAGTTTATAGCCAACCAGCAAATTCTGAAACAGAGTTAGGAAGCGGTTGGCGATGTATTTGTATAGGGGCATGCCGCCAGCCAAAGCTCCGTTGCCCAGAATGCGCGAAGCCAGAACCGCGTCGAATTGTTCGGACGCTATCATCGACGCCATCGCCGTGACGAGCTTGGGCGTGTATTGGTAGTCGGGATGCAGCATCACCACTATGTCCGCGCCGCGCGCCAGCGCCGCGGTGTAGCAAGTCTTCTGGTTGCCGCCGTAACCACGATTTTTATTGTGCCTGAGCGTCTTGATGCCGAGCTGCTCTGCCAGTTCGGCGGTATTGTCCAGACTTGCATCGTCTATCAATATTACGTCATCAATAATATCGTGCGGGAGTTCGTCGTACGTCCGCTTCAGCGTCTTCGCGGCGTTATAGGCGGGAAGAACGACAACGATTTTTTTATTTAAAAGCATTCCGCGTCCTTGTGTGAGGCAGCCACGTCCTGTTCGCGGCCGAGAACCCAACCCTCGGATCGCGCGGGGAATTTACGCGGCCTTGGCCGTTTGGACAAGACACGTAATGCGCGAAGAGCGCTTAGCCCTAACGACTTCGCGAGATCTTCTAGCGCGCTCAATCGGTCACGATTGCGAACACCACGGAATTCGTTTGGATTTCTGGGATGGGCGGGCGCATTCAACATAAAGCCGCCGCCAAGGAAACGCCTTGTTTCGGTTTCGGCTCCACGCGCCGCGAGAGCCGGAAATTCGCGCGGGATTAACGCGAATCATCGTGTGGTTTCAAAACAAGCGTTTCGCGAATCGAAAGTGGCGACCAAGTGTGACCGACCACGTGGCGGCTTGTTCCTGCTTCGGCGTTCGCCGGCGCTGGCCCACGAATGTTGCCCTCGGCGGCGAAAGGTAGAGCAATTTCCGCGAAAAGGCGCCAGACCTTTGCGACCGGGACTTGCTTCAGCATTTTGATGCTGCCTGATTTCCTTTCGCTCGATTGATTCCATCCGAGCGGAAGGCGCGTTATTTGGCCGCCGCGCGTCGCTCGAGCGCGGCGAGGGCCGCCTTCGCCGTGTCGTGGGCGTGTTTCTCCGTTCCGCCGACGACCCCTTTTTGTACGGGCAGGCTTTTGCCGGCGGCATGAATTTCCCACTGCCACATGGCGCCGCGTCCCGAGCCGCCGCGCGAGCGCAGGGTGATCGTGTGTTTGCTTTCCGTTTCCGCGATATTTGTCATGCGTCTTTATCGCACGCGCCGGCGCGCGGCGCTATAAGGAATGATTTCGCGGATCGAATTGTGCCATGCGGCATTCATCCTCTGGTCAGTTTCCTTGTGGTTATGTCTTGGTTGTTATGTCTTGGCGTTCCTTGAATAAAGCGGCGAGAGGCGACGATGGCTCCTGGACCCGATCCCTATGCGGCGATGACGGCGTTTAACCGTTTCGGCCTTGGCGCCAAGCCCGGCGATCTCGGGCTGGCGGCGAGCGATCCGCGCGGTTTTCTGCTCGAAGAGATTCGCGCGCAAGGCGCGGGGCTGATCCCGGCGGAAGGACTGTCGTCGACGCCTCAGGCGCTGCAAATGTTTTTCGCCGAGCAGCAGCAATTGCGCGTCGCGCGCGAAACCGCCGCGGCCATGGCGGCGCCGCTCGTCATGGCCAGCGCCAACGCAAGCCCGACGGACGCCAAGGCCATGGACGCGAAACCGTTGGACACGAAACCCGCGGAGGCCAAACCCAAACCGCAGGAGCCGCCGGTCGAGCAAAGACTGTTTCGCGCCGAGGCGATGGCGCGCTTTAACGCGCAGATGAAAGCGGGGGCCGGCCTTGTCGAGCGGTTGGTCGCCTTCTGGTCGAATCATTTCGCGGTGTCGGTCGCGAAGGGCCAGGGTCTTCGGGCGACCGCCGGCGCCTTCGAGCGCGAGGCGATCCGTCCGCATGTGCTCGGCAAATTCTCGGACCTGTTGATCGCCGTCGAATCGCATCCGGCGATGATTTTCTATCTCGACAACCAGCGGTCGATCGGTCCCGGCTCCAACGCCGGCCGCTTCGACGGCAAGGGGCTCAACGAAAATCTCGCCCGCGAAATTCTTGAACTGCATACGCTCGGCGTCGACGGCGGCTATGCTCAGCCCGATGTCACGGCGCTGGCGCGCATCGTCACGGGCTGGAGTTTCGCGGAAGCGGGCAGCGAAACGGGCGAACCCGGCGCGTTCCTGTTCAAGGCCAATTGGCATGAGCCGGGCGTGCATAACCTGCTCGGCAAGAACTATCCGCAGACCGGCCGCGCGCAAGGCGAGGCGGCGTTGCGCGATCTCGCGCGTCATCCTTCGACGGCGCGCCATATCGCGACCAAGCTCGCGCGCCACTTCGTCGCCGACGCTCCGCCGACCGACCTCGTCGACGCGCTGACGAAAGCCTTTCGCGACAGCGACGGCGATCTCGCCGTCGTGACCGCGGCGCTCGTCACGCATGACCGCGCCTGGAGCGCGCCGCCAACCAAGATTCGCGACCCGAACGAATTCGTGATCGCGGCGATGCGGGCGACGGCCGTCACGCCGAATGATCCCGGCCAGATTTTGGGCGTGATGAATTCGCTGGGGATGCCGTTGTGGCAGCCGGCGGGGCCGAACGGCTATGCCGACACAACCGCGGTCTGGGCCTCGCCCGAACAAATGAAGCTGCGGCTCGACGTCTCCTGGCAGATGGCGCAGCGGGCGCGCGACGTCGGCCCGCCGCTCGGCGTGCTGGATACGGTCTGCGGCCTCGCCGCCTCGCGCGAGACGCGCGACGCCCTTTTGCACGCCGAATCACGCCCGCAGGCGCTGGCGCTGCTGTTCATGTCGCCCGAATTCCAGAGGAGATGAGCATGAGGCTTCTCGTTCCCGCGCCGACCCTCTCGCGCCGCGCGGCGCTGCAGGGCCTGTCGGTCTCCTTCGCGGCGGCGTACGCGCCCAAGGCCCTCAGCGCCGCCGGCGCGCGCGATCCGCGCGTCGTGGTGATCATTTTGCGCGGCGCGCTCGATGGTCTGACGGCGGTCGCGCCGATTGGCGATCCCGATTACGCGCTGCTGCACGGCGCGCTGGCGCTGCCGGCGGTTGGCGAGCACGCCGGACTTCCGCTCGACGGCTTTTTCGCGCTCAATCCGGCGATGCCCGTTTTCGCCCGCCTTTATAAGGAGAAGCGCGCGCTGGTCGCCCACGCCGTCGCCACCAACTACCGCGACCGCTCGCATTTCGACGGGCAGGACGTGCTGGAGAGCGGTTATCCCGGGCCAAACCGCGCCGACAGCGGCTGGCTCAACCGCGCCATCGCCTTGCTGCCGGCGGCGGGCGGGGCGCCCGCGCGCGGGCTTGGAGTCGGCGTCACCGCGCCGCTGGTGATGCGCGGGCCGGCGCCGGTGCTTGGCTGGGCGCCGCAAGGACTTCCCAACGCCGGCGACGCCCTGGCCGTGCGCGCGCTCGATCTCTATGCCCATCGCGATCCGGCGCTCGGCGCGGCTCTGCGGGCCGGTCTCGACACCGAGAAAATGGCGACGCAGGGCGGCATGAGCGAGGAGGCCAAGAAGAACAAGGGCGGCATGGATTCTCCCGGCGGCATGCGCCAGGCGGCCGCCGGCGCGGCGAAGCTGCTGGCGGCGCCGGAAGGGCCGCGCGTCGCGGCGCTGGCGTTCGACGACTGGGACACGCATCAGAACGAGGGCGCCGGGACCGGTCAATTGGCGAATCGGCTTTCCGGGCTCGACGGCGCCTTCGAGGAGTTCGAAAAGGGCCTCGGCGAGCGCTGGAAGGACACCACTATCATCGCGATCACCGAATTCGGCCGCACCGCGCGCATAAACGGCACCAATGGCTCGGACCACGGGACGGGAACGGTGGCCTTCCTCGCCGGCGGCGCGGTCGCGGGCGGACGCGTTGTCGCCAATTGGCCGGGCCTGAAGGCGAACCAACTCTATCAGGGCCGCGACCTCGCGCCGACCACCGATTTGCGCGCCCTTTTGAAGGGCGTTCTCGCCGACCAATTGGGGATTTCGGCGGGGGCCTTGGGCGAAAAGGTGTTCCCGGAGTCCGCTGGGGTGGCGCCGATGCAGGGATTGGCGCAGGCTTAAGCGCCGAAGCGAGGCAAGAAGGATCGAACATGCACATCCAGCCCTATCTCTTCTTCGAAGGATGGGCCGACGAGGCGATCGACTTCTATGAAAAAACACTGGGCGCGAAGCTGGTCATGCGGCTGCGCTTCAAGGACAATCCCGACGGCGCGCCGCCAAATCCCGCCATCGCCGAAAACGTGATGCACGCGCGGCTGCAAATCGGCGACTCGACCCTTTTGCTCTCCGATGGACATGGTGCCGAAGGCCCCCGCTTCCAGGGCTTTTCGCTCACACTTTCCGTCGCGAGCGACGGCGAGGTCGATCGCCTGTTCGCGGCGCTGAGCGAGGGCGGGAGCGTCATGCAGGCGCCGACGAAGACGTTTTTCTCGCCGCGCTTCGCGATGGCCACGGACCGCTTCGGGGTCTTGTGGATCATTTTGGTGGAACACTGAAGCGGTCCCGACAAAAATCCCGCGCCGCCACGCTCGGGTTGGAAAATTCGTGAGAAGCGCTTATAAAGGGGCGTTCGAGCATGAAGCCTCGGACGCCGTTTTGCGGGCGTAGTTCAGTGGTAGAACGACAGCTTCCCAAGCTGTATGTCGTGGGTTCGATTCCCATCGCCCGCTCCAATTAAATCAATATGATATGATGAGTTTTTGAACGCGAGCCGATAGGTCGACGCTTCCGGTGAGCGTATGGCGAGCGGAAAATGGAAATTTGCGGAAAAGCCTCACGACGATTCGGGGCCGGCTTGTTTCCCAGCTTCGTCCTCCTTCGCCTTCCCCGCTCGCGGAGAAGGGCGAGCGGTGTCGGATTTGGACAACCCCGTCGCCGCCAAGCGCTCATTGCGTCAGCCGCGCCTGCTGCACCGCCTGAAGAAACAGCTTCTGTATGCCCGCCGTGATTTCTTCGGGCGAGCTTGCGAAGGTGAAGAAGCCGGGAGAAGCGCAGGCCTGCATCGCCGGAGAAAGATTCGGCTGGGCGTCGTTGACCTTAAAATCCTCGCTATTGGCGTAGTTCGTCGGGTCGGCGAAGGGCGGATAGGGAATTTGCATGACGGCGACGGTGACGCCGCGCGTCTTCAACACGTCGCACACGCTTGGGTCCATCGCGCGGATCGACACGGTCTGGCCCTTGGGCGTCGGATAGGTCGTCACGCCCGGCCAACTCCCGGTCTTGGTGACGTAATATTGGCTGTCCTCCATGCCGTCCGAAACGAAGAACACGAAGGGCAGAGTCTTCGACGAAGTGGAGCCGTCGCCGATTGAAACGATCTTGGCGTTGATGTCGTTGAAGATGTTTTCGATATGCGTGCCGCCCGCGCCCAATGGAAATGTGTCGGCGGGCGAGTTGGAGGTGACGCGGTAATTGGGGTTGAACGAGGAGGCGAACACGCTGTCGTTCCCGGTGTCGAGCAGGCCGCCGAAGCTGGTCGAGCCCGTGCTCGCGTTGTAGTTGATCGCGCTGGCGACCGAATAGGCGTCGCCGGTGAGGTCGGAGGTGAGATCGACGAAGGTGTTGGCGTGGGTGATGAAGGGATAGACGCCCATGCGATATTGATTTGGCAGCGTCTGCGTCTGTTTCGCCTCGCTCATCAACGCGGCGACGCCGGCGCCGACCGCGTCGATGCGCAACTGGATGTCATTGGCGCGCGCGGTGTTGTAGCTTTTGGAGCCCGTGAAATGGCAGGCGAAGAAGCAGCCGGAGTCGTCGGGATTAATCGCCGCGAGCGCGGTCTGGCCCGCCGGCGTCGACGGAAGGCCCATCGAGGCCGAGACGTCGAGCAGCAGATAGAAGTCGAGATATTTTCCCATGGTCAGCGACGCCGTGGCCGCGCCTTGCACGGCCAGTGTGTCGACGCCCGCGATGCGGCCGAAATTGGACGCGACGGCGGCGTTGTACGACGCTGTCGCGCTGACGGTCTGCCCGCTGATCGTCACCGTCACGGATGGCGCGTTCGTTAGATTGGCGCCGTTGCGGCCCGCCTGCGCGAGAAACAGCTTTCCGCCTTGCTCTTCGCCGGCGGCGATGGCTTGCGGGTCGGGATTGGGATTGGAGGCGCCGATGTCGATGATCGTCGCTTGCGCCGTCTTGATCGCGGCGAGCGCGGCGGCGTCGGCGGCGGCGTCGAGACGCGCCTTGACGGTCTGCGTGACCGCGAAATCGGCGGCGACGCCGGCGGCGAGCATGAGCGGGATCATCGAAAATCCCATGATGATCGCCACCGAGCCGCGAGCATTGGCGGCGAAGGAGTTGCGCCGCGTGTCGGAGAGTTTGGATTTCATGATCAAAATCCTTGGCAAGTCGTGACGAGATTGTCGCCGCCGGCGACGCTGTATTGCAGATAGGCGTTCCCGGTGGTGTAGCGCGGCTGGATGTAGGCTGACCGGCGTATCGTGATCGCCGGGACCATGCTCGCGCCAAACAGCGGCGTGTAATTGAAGGCGACGTCGACGACGATCAAAGGCACGGGGCCGAAAGCGTCGGCCGGCAGCGTCGTCGGCGAGGAGCTCTGCGTGTCGGACGTCGATTGCAGAAGCACGTTGCAAGGGCGCGAGAGGCTGTTGGAGCCGCTGCTCCAGGCGACTTGCGCGCTGTATTTGCAGTTCGTCGCGCATTTCGGATTGGTCGGGCTGAACACGATGCTGCTCATCGATAAAGCGATGTCGTCGCTCCAGGCGACGCCTTTGCGCGCGCTGTCGGCGAGGACGGCCGGGAAAAGCACCACCGTCGAGTCTTGCGCGAAAGTCACATCGACCGGCGTGACCAGCGTGTCCTGGGAGAGTTGCTCGGCGATGGAACTGGCGGTGATCTCCAGCCGGCGCGTCATTGAAACGTAACGGTCGATCTCGAAGAAGCCCAGCAGGGCGAGCACCAGAAACGGCAGCGCCACCGCGAATTCGAGCAAGGCCAGACCGCCTTGCGCCTTTTTGAAGGCATCGAGCGCTTTCAACATGGTCAGCACCCCGCCGTGCCCGTGATCGTGAAGGGCTCGTTCTTGAATGTCGCCGTCGATTGCAGCATCCGCACGGGATAGCCGTTGTAAGTCGCGGCCGAGGCGGTGAGATAACTGGTCGTCAGCAGCGGCAGCGGGTAGACGACGTCGATGACGACATATGAGGCGTTCGCGCCGGTGCAGTAACTGTTCTTCGTATTGTCGAGCGCGGGCGTCACGAGGCCGGTTCCGGACGCATTGATGAATTGCGTATAGGGCGAGGGGGCGGTGAGCGAGGTCGGTTCCGCGAAGACCGAGACGTTCACGAACACGTCCTTGCAATTCATTGTCGATGGCAGTTTGGGGCACAGTATCTGGTCGCGGAACTCTTGCGCGGTCAGCGGCTGGCCGTTGACTTGCGTGTTTTGCACGACGCCGGTCATGATGAGCCGCGCCGCGGACTGCACGGCGGCATCCATGCGCGATTGCGTGAAATTGCCCCAGCCGATCTCGACGATGCCGAGGATCGTAAAAAACAGCGGCGCCGAAACGATGGCGAATTCGACCGCCGCCGAGCCGCGCCTGTCGGAGGCGAAACGGCCGAACGGGCGCGGAGCGCCGCGGGACGCATGATGGCGTCGGGGATGGTTTGAGGATTGTGGCTGCATGATCAACCTCGAAGACGCGCTAGGCTGTGTCGAATTGACACTTTCTAGGGCGTGAGGATGTTCATGTTTCCTTAACGAATCCTTCCGGGAATATTCGAAATTGCTGGCGATTTGCGGATAAATCGTCGGCGGTTAGGGTTAGGGTTAATTTAACCATGCGCCCGGGGCCGCGGATTTGTTGGGATTTGTTGAATTTTTTCGCGGCGTGCGACCAGCGAGGCAGCTTGGATTCAGGACCCTTCGGCGCCCTCTCGCTAGGGCCTGTCATCAATTGA